>JAAXUF010000028.1 GCA_013336165.1 Coriobacteriia bacterium | reverse complement strand
GGCGAAACTCGCGGCCTGGCGCGCGGTGGCTGATGCTGCCCGCGCGTAGCTAACAAACGTTTCGAGCAGACGGCGAAAGCGCTACTCTTTCGAGAGTGATACGTCCGCTGCTCAAACGTCAGACGTTAGGTGAAGACTGGGGGATGTGTGCCTGAACCGCGAGATGCTTTCATCAGATATGACGGTCTACCAATCTCCGCAGGGGGCGTGCACCACATTCGCAGCCGCAATCCAGTTGCGGTATGGGCTCAATTCGCGCTGTTTCTGGATCGCTGTGCGTCAGACATTCACTACCATGGGATCTACCTCTCTGTCAGGGATGGGTCGTCAACATCTGCCGCAAATCAGGCGGCCGGGGTGGAGGCTTTTCGGAGGTATGGAGTCCCCACGCGTCGTAATCGCGTGTCAGCGGAGCGGCCTGCAGATGTTGTATATGACAACACTTGGGAGCTTCAACAGGAGGACATCTCGGATCTCGTTGAGTGGCTCGCCAAGCAAGATGTACCTGAAGATGAGTATCTGCTCCCATCGGTCCGCGTGTTTGTCCACGCCACGTTCAAGCTGAAGGATCCGCGGACTGGGTTCACCTTGCCGTTTCAAGGGCTGGAGTACTATGGCGGCATGGGCCATGGCCCTTCGCACATCGAAGCCGCTATTGCTCGCAAGTCACACTGTGGCCTCAATCTCAACCTTCCGTACGTCGAGGCCACTGCTGAGGCCAGGGAGTACGTGAAGGAGCTGGAGGCCTTCCTTCCCTTCAAGCTGTCTCGCAAACACTGGACGCTTTGGAAGTTGACGAAGGCCGGGACGGGCTACTATCGGTGGAAGGGCATCGATATGCTGGGAGCGTCGCTTTCTCACCTAACCAACGTTTCGAGCTGACTCGCAGACAGTCGTCGCTCTCTGAAAGCGTTACGCTCGCAGCTCAAACGTCAGACGTTCGACGTACAGGAGGGGGTTCTGTGCTGATCGACACTTGGTATCCCGTCACGCACAATATGGGCCTCATCGATCTGCCGGTTGAAGCAGCCGTGTCGGCATTGATCGAGTGGCATGCATCAATCGGGACGTTCTACACCAGGCGCGACATTTCGTCTTCGCTAGGTGATGCGTTTGAGGCTCTGCCCCCGTTGTCGGCGGAAATGCGGCGTCGCGTGTTCATCGGTACACGATCCGGTTGGACGACCTGTTTCCAGAGCGGGATCGCGGGCTCTGACCCGTTTCCCGCGATGTCGTTCCTTGCGAAGAACTGCGGCGTACTTGCTATGCGAGTGTGCTCGACTCCACCCAGTGCGACCTGGCCCGCTACGATCTGGGAAGTGTATGCGCCGCCAGAACTGGGCGGGACGCCGCCGCTGGGATACAGGCGAGCAATCGCAGCGATGAACGACGGTGGGCGCTGGATCTTCGAGGAGTCAGGTTTGCCGTTCCCGTTCGAGCAGACAGAGCACTACTCCTCGCTGCGCAAGCGTGACCGTTTCACACGCGAGATGCTTTGCGACTACCTGGGCAACTTCGGACTCACCCCATTCGACGACGCGTTCTATGAGATCTCGGAGGCCAATCCTGCTGTGCTGCTGGAGAACCGCAGTCGCTGGGAGCGCCCGACTCCAGAGTTCACGCTGGAGCAGGTGGTACTCGGCCTTCCCTGGAAGCGCTAGCCTGACGTCGAACAAACGTTTCGAGCAGACGGCGAAAGCGCTACTCTTTCGAGAGCGGCACGTCCGCTGCTCAAACGTCAGACGTTAGACCGAAGGGGGATCGAGCATTGGCAGTCCCTGAATCACACAAGGCTTGGGCGCGTTACCTTCGCGCTCATGCGTTCGGGCCCGAAGGGCAACCAAGCGTCCGCCGTTACTACAACGAGG
>JAAXUF010000027.1 GCA_013336165.1 Coriobacteriia bacterium | reverse complement strand
CCTCGTTGTAGTAACGGCGGACGCTTGGTTGCCCTTCGGGCCCGAACGCATGAGCGCGAAGGTAACGCGCCCAAGCCTTGTGTGATTCAGGGACTGCCAATGCTCGATCCCCCTTCGGTCTAACGTCCAGCGAATGAGCAGACGCGCACTCGCTTGCTTGTCAGTCTAACTCTTGGCGTTCTGCTCGATTCGCTTGTTCGACAGACGACTGCGCAGTCCCGTCGTCGCGCGCCCACGCCTTCAATGGCAGCGGAACAAGGAATCGCGCGCCGCTGTCTTCGTTGCCGAGCGCTACCACAATGGGATTGTCGAAGGACTCAGCCGCTTCTGGCATCTTGGCGCCCGTGATCTCAGCTGCGACCGCATCCATTCCCGGGGCTCCGACTATCGTCTGGTGAAAGGTCACCAGAACGTGCATGACCATGCCCTCCGATAGATCAAGGACGGCTACGGCACAGCCTTCAACTCCTGGGTAGCTCACCTCATACGTTTCGGGGACTGCAAGAAGGCTGAGAACTGCCATTCGTGTTGGATCGCTGCTGGGCTCGATGAAGACGATGCTGCGCTTCCATCCAACCCGTTTGGACGGGTCAAGATACAAGCCCTCCATTGGGAAGTACACGCGGAACGCCACTACTGGCTCTCGACCCCAGGTATCTGGACGCTCCCACTTCGTCCAGACCCGATCCGAGCCGGACGAGACGAGTTCTGGGCGAGCCTCCAATGCTTTTTCTGTGAATCCAAATCGCCACAACCCTGAGCCGTGCAGGCTGACTTTCACCTCACGGAAGTTGTCGCGACACACTAGGTAGCAATCGCCAGACCGAGACGTGGTCACAACCCATGAGTTCGAACTCATTCCGTCCGGCGTGCCGATCGCCAGCCGCACCGTGCGACCGCTCAATGGGATTGAGGTACTGCCCGACGTCCAGTAGTTCACGCCCACTGTGCGCAATCCCCCATGTTCTGTCGAACGTCTGAGAGATAACCTGCGAGCGAAGCGAGTCAGGTTGATCTCTTTGTTGGAAAGCCGGCCGCCTGCCTCATGCTTCGTCTTGCGCTGCTACCGTCCAGATTCGTTTCAAGGGCAGTTCAGCCTTAAGGTCATCGTCCAGACTGTCGTAATGGGCAAACAGCTCCTCGAGCAACTCCTTCTGCGTCCACAAGCGCATCCGGAAGAAGCTGGCCGCGAGTTCCTTCTGGACATTCGACTTGAAGCCACCCCATGCAACAAACAGTCCCTCGGTCGCTCCGAACTTGGTTACCGCTCCCAGCAACTTGTCGACGGTGGGACGATCGATTGGAGTACTCTCCGACTTCACTTCAACGCAAAGCCGTGGTTCGCCAAAGCCGAGAGGGCCGGATCCCGCGAGTATGTCCGCACCGCCGTCTGCGCCTTCCGGACTGCGATAGGTCGTATAGCCTTGCGCCTGGAGAATGGCCTCAACGAGCCGAGTGAGTCCGTGGCCCTTGAAGCGGGCCGAGATCAGTTGAGCTATCTGGTCCCGAGCAAGCTCCTCGAGGTCAGTATCCTCAGTGCTTTCGTCCGAGATTGCGGTCACCGTCTTCGCCGCGGCGATGGTCTCAGGCTTCCAGCCATTGGCTCTCATTGCTGCAAGCCGCTGCTCTGCATTGTTGCGCGAGATGCGGCAGATGGTCATGAAAGCGCCGAAGCTGTTGAGCAGGTCCTTACCGAAGTTGGCCCGCGGAATGGACTCGGCGATCCACTTCACCGGTAGCCAGTGGAAATAGGGATCAGGACCAGCGACCTCATAGTGATAGGAGCCCGTGACCTCTCCGACCTGAATCGCCCGCTGACTCTTCAGGGGCAAGACCACGAGATCCCCAGCCTTGATCTCATGTGCGAACGGCCAGACCTGGCTCGACCAATTCATGATCGCCTTTGGCTTGCCGTCCGGATACCGACTGGTCATCGCGGCAACGAGTTCTGCGCGATCGTTCATCCTGGACAGATCAGCGTCCAGCCCCTCCCACGTAACGTAGACGCGACTCTCGCCGACGAACTTCGCCTCATACTCGCCATGAGATCCTGCGCGAACCAGCCAAACAGCCATCGGACTCCCCCTCCAGCGGCAACCAGCCTTAGTCTATCGGAACTCGGTCTTCCGGTCTTTCCAACGTCTGACGTTTGAGCTGCGAGCGTAACGCTTTCAGAGTGCGACGACTATCTGCGAGTCAGCTCGAAACGTTTGTTCGATGGTCGCGGCCCACGCCGGTCGCCCCCCGATCCGCTGAGCGCGGCGAGTTGAACCTGCGATCTATCAGACCGACTGCCTGTTCGCGCGCGAGACCATGCGCACCGACGTAGGTGAGCAGCGCCTTCGCATCCTTGTAATTCGAGATAGGCAGCACTTCCCAAAGCCAAAGCAGTTCGGAGTTCACCATCCCCTGATCAACCATGAAACGGCTTCGCGACTCCTGACTCATCTGATTCGCACTGGTGAGCGCACCCATTAGCGTCTTGTACGCTCGCCTGTACTTACCCCCACAGAACAGCCATGGCTCAACGGGCACCAGGAGTGCCGTCTCGATGGGCCAGCCGGCATCAAAGTACTTGCGTGCTCTGATCAACCTGTCACACCGCGGCATCTTCTCTGCAGTATTGGGACGCGACGGCGCCTTGATCTCCCGTGGACGCTCAGGATCAGGAACCGCTCCAGGCACGGGGGCCGATACGAGCCATGATTCAACCGCGGCAACGGTGTTGCCGATCATCACGATCTCTCTCGCACCGACTCGCGCCCTCATTGACCCCGGCCACTCCAGATCCATCGAACGTCTGACGTTTGAGCAGCGGACGTATCACTCTCGAAAGAGTAGCGCTTTCGCCGTCTGCTCGAAACGTTTGTTAGCTACGCGCGGGCAGCATCAGCCACCGCGCGCCAGGCCGCGAGTTTCGCC
>JAAXUF010000026.1 GCA_013336165.1 Coriobacteriia bacterium | reverse complement strand
CCGTCTTTGTTGCATCATCCCATTTCATGACATCACCCCCAAAAAGAGAGTTGGACCCGGAACTTTCATTCCGGGTCCAACTTTAGGGGCGCGGTCCAATTGGGCCGCCCTTCTGCTAGTTGCTGTATGAAATTGTTGGTCGCTCGGTGATCTACACCTTGCGAACGTTGCTCGCCTGCAGCTTGCCATTCTGGCCGGTAGTGATGTCGAACGCGACAGCCTGTCCCTCATCGAGAGTCTTGAAGCCGTCGCCCTGGATCTCGGAGAAATGGACGAACAGATCGTCGCCATCCGCACGCGAGATGAATCCATAGCCTTTGTCCGGGTTGAACCACTTAACGGTACCTTCAGCCATGCCAAGCTCACTCTCCTGCCCCTCAGGGCAAAAACTATGCGGCGATTCCCCCAAGTAGACGCCCCTATGACGCCGGCGGTCCCACCGCGAACCCGGGCCACGTCTTGACCCGTACACAAAGTTAGCGCGAATTGCTTCAAGCGGTCAACACACGAATACACAGAACTTACACATCTTTTTCGGCCAACCGTGAATGGAAAGCTAGAAATCGAACAAATGGGCCCCTAAGAGATCCTGCGGCGATACGTGACCATGGCGAGGACATACGCTACGACAAGGGTGCCGATACACCAGGCGAGGGCAATCCAGATGTCGGTGCCTACCGGTTGCTGTGCGAACAGGTCGCGGATCGCATTGACGATCGACGTCACTGGCTGGTTCTCGGCGAAGACGCGCACCGGGCCGGGCATGGTGTCGGTGGGCACGAATGCCGAGCTGATGAACGGCAGGAAGATGAGCGGGTAAGCGAACGCGCCCGCGCCGTCCACGGTCTTCGCAGAGAGACCGGCGATCACGGCGAGCCACGTCAGCGCCAGCGTGAACAGGATCAGGATGCCGGCGACCGCGAACCATGCCGGCACTCCCGCCTCCGAGCGGAAACCCATGAGGAGGGCGACGAGCACGACGACCACAAGCGAGATGAGATTGGCGACCAGCGAGGTCAGTACGTGCGCCCACAGTACGGACGACCGTGCGATCGGCATGGACTGGAACCTCTCGAAGATGCCGCTCTGCATGTCCATGAAGAGCCGGTACGAGGTGTAGGCGATGCCCGATGCGATCGTGATGAGCAGAATGCCGGGCAGCAGGTAGTTCACATAGTTGTCCGTGCCTGTGCTGATCGCGCCGCCGAAGACGTAGACGAACAGCAGCATCATCGCGATCGGAGTGACCGCCGTGGTGAGAATAGTGTCCAAGCTGCGCGTGATGTGGTGTAGGGACCGACCCGTCAAAATGGCCGTGTCGCCGAAGAAGTGTCTGTTCATCGTTATTCCTTACTCATCAGCGCCGAACGTGCGGTCATTACCATCGTTGCCGCCCTTGCCTTCGTCACCGACGATAGCAAGGAAGACATCCTCGAGGGTCGGCTGCTTCTCGACGTATTCGACCTTGGCGGGCGGGATCAGCAACTTGAGCTCGGCGAGGGTTCCGTTCACGATGATCCGGCCCTCGTGGAGGATCGCGATCCGATCGGCGAGTTGTTCGGCTTCGTCCAGATCCTGCGTCGTGAGCAGCACCGTCGTGCCGCGCTCGGCGAGTGCCTTGACGGTCTGCCACACCTCGATGCGCGCCTGAGGATCGAGCCCGGTCGTCGGCTCGTCAAGGAAGATGACCGGCGGATTCCCAATGAGGCTCATCGCGATATCGAGGCGGCGGCGCATGCCGCCCGAATACGTCGACACCCTTCGCGCGGCCGCGTCGGTCAGCGCGAAGCGCTCGAGCAGGTCATCCGCGATCGTGCCTGGATCCTTGAGGTGCCGTAAACGGGCGACCAGCACGAGGTTCTCCCGCCCGCTGAGGATCTCGTCGACAGCCGCGAACTGGCCGGTGAGGCTGATGGACTGCCGGACGTCCGCGGCCTGCGTGGCGACGTCGAAGCCGTTGATGCTGGCACTCCCCGCGTCGGCCTTCAGCAGCGTGGACAGGATGTTCACGACTGTGGTTTTGCCGGCCCCGTTCGAGCCGAGCAGCGCGAAGATGCTTCCCCGCGCCACGTCGAAGTCCACGCCATGCAGCACCTTGAGCTTCTTGTACGACTTCTCTAGGTCCTGCACGCGGATCGCAAGCCTCTGGACCTGATTGGCTATCATCTGGGTATGTTCTCTCTTCCGCTACGCTCGGTCGCCCGCAACGCGGTCGATGGCCTTGATCAGCCGCTGGCGCTCCTTGTTGATCCACTGACCCTCCGAGTAGTTCTGAAGGAACGTCTCGATGAACTCCACGGGGTCGTCTCCGACGATCGCGCGGACCGGGGTCCCGTCCGCTGCGCCCTGCTCGAAGAGATCGGCGAGGTCATCAAGCATCCTCACCAAGGTGTCGCCCTTCGAGATGCCGCCGAAGTACGTCAGGTACCGCTCAATCGCTTCGACCGCGGTGCGGTAGCCCGCCGGAAATCCCTGCACGCGAGCCCTGTGCTGCCGATACTGCTTCTTTTGTTCAAGCGACCCGGTGACTTTCTCAATCCACTCTGCTGCCATGGTATCTGCCTCCTTCGCGGAGTTCTTCGAGCCGTCCTGTGAGGAAGCTCCAAGTCCTCCAGAACTCTTCGAGGTACTCCTGTCCCTGGGTGTTGAGCGAGTACACCTTGCGCGGAGGCCCCTTCTCGGATGGGATCTTCTCTACGTCGACGAAGCCGCGTTGCTCGATCCTGATGAGCAGCGCGTAGACAGTGCCCTCGGCAATGTCGGACAAACCCATCTCCCGCAGCCGTGCGGTGATCTCGTAGCCGTACGCGGGCCGTCCGGACAGGATCGCGAGGACGATACCCTCTAGCGTCCCTTTGAGCATCTCGGTCATCTGCTTGCCCACGAGCACCACCTCGCTCTACTGAGTACTACTAGCTACTGGTACATAGTAGCACAGAGTAGTCGAGGTGCAAGCTCCCAAATTGCATCACCCATGATGTGACTCGGCGTGTGCGGATCCATCGAAGAGAAAGATGGAAAGTCGTACGGAATGGGCTTCGACATGGGAATGTCCTTGGGCTACATTCTCGGCGAGACCGTGACCGCCGAATTGAAGGCGTAGTCTCTAACTCTGACTGAAGCGAAGGGTGCTCCTGGTGTCTTGGACCGCGCCCCTAAAGTTGGACCCGGAATGAAAGTTCCGGGTCCAACTCTCTTTTTGGGGGTGATGTCATGAAATGGGATGATGCAACAAAGACGG
>JAAXUF010000025.1 GCA_013336165.1 Coriobacteriia bacterium | reverse complement strand
GCTACTGGAACACCAAGAGGTACCAGCCGAAACTGAAAGGGCTGAGCCCGGAACAATTCCGGACCCAGTCCGTGGACGCCGCTTGAGACCCCTATTAAGCCGTCCAGCTTTTGGGGTCTAGTTCACAGCTGCGGACCCCCTTTTTGTGTCGCGACATTGCGCCAGCGTCATGTGCCCCTATGCCGCTGACCATCCCGCGTCGATGGGGATGACTGCTCCGTTGATGTGGCGTGACTTGTCGGATGCGAGAAAGAGCGCGAGCTCGGCGATTTCATCGGCCTTCAGCATTCCGGGAATAGCTGCCTGATAGACACGGGCCCGTGCGGTTCCTTCGGGATCCATCTTTGCCATGTCCACGCTTTGCATGATGTTGGTCTCCACCGCGCCGCACGCCATGGCGTTGCAGCGGATGCCTTCGAGCGCGTAGCGCCATGCGGTGTTCTGCGTCAGGCCGATCAGCGCATGCTTCGAGGTGGTGTAGGCGGCACCTGCCGAGCCTCCGCCGAGACCGGCAACCGAGGCGGTGTTGACGATGGAGCCGCCTCCCTGGGCGCGCATGAGCGGGATGACCTTGCGGGTCAGAAACATCGGGCCGTCGAGGTTGATCCCCATCACGCGTCGCCACATCTCGTCGGTCAGCTCGCCGACCCCCTGGTTCAGATCCATGACCCCTGCGTTGTTGCAGAGCACGTCGACGCGTCCGTACTTGGAGACGGCTGTGTCGATGATGATCTCGGCACCGGATCTGTCGGCCACGTTGCCTTGGACGCCGATCATCTCGCCACCGGCGGCGAGTACCTCGGCCACAACAGCTTCGAGCGGCTCGGCATGCCAGTCGGCGCCGACGATCTTGGCCCCCTCGCGTGCGAAGAGCAATGCCATGGCGCGGCCCATTCCGGATGCGGCTCCGGTGATGACGGCGACTTTTCCCTCGAGTTGCATGGGAGTTCCTCTCATCCGATGTAAAGGAAAGCGTATCCAGTTGTGGCTTCTCTCTAACACGAGAGCCGAACGGGCGGCATGGCGTAGAATCGCTGCAACAAGGGATCTTTGAACAGACAGAGAGTGAGCGACAGACATGCAGCCTGCTCAAGGACAGAAGATCAAGATCGTCAAGGACGGCCCTTATCTTGTGAGCGGCGGGGTCCCCCTCACCAAGGAGACCATCGTTGCCGATGAGAACGGTGAGTCGGTTGACTGGCGGCAGGACGTGCGTCTGGAAGATCGCGAGCGGTGTGGGCTATGCCGCTGTGGTGAGTCGAAGACCAAGCCGTTCTGCGACGGATCGCACGTAGCCGCGCACTTCGACGGAACCGAAACGGCAAGCCGGGCGCCTCAAAGCGAGCAGTCCGTGCTGCTCGAGGGTCCGATTGTAGACATGGCGGATGCGGCTGCGCTGTGCTCCGAGGCGCGCTTCTGTCACCGGGCCGGCAAGGCTTGGATCATCGTGTACGACGATGATCCGGCCGCTGCTCAGACCGTTATCGAGGAGTGCGCGCAGTGCCCATCGGGCCGCTACACGGCGGTTGACAAGGCGACAAGCGAGCACATCGAACCAGAGTTCGCCCCCTCGATCGCCTTCGTGCAGGATCCCCACATGGGGGTCAGCGGACCTGTATGGGTTCGCGGCGGCATACAGATCGAGTCGGCCGATGGCGAAGCCTACGAGGTGCGAAACCGCGTCACACTGTGCAGATGCGGCAAGTCGAAGAACAAGCCGTTCTGCGACGGAACGCACTGCACCTGCGACTTCCACGACGGGCTCTAGACTCCCTTCTCGCGGAGAGGCGTGTCTTCAGCAGCCGAGAAGAGGGAAGGTACTGTCGTGGAATGGAGGTGATCGACATGACAACACTTGAAGAAGAATGGGCGGCAACTGAAGACTGGGACGAGCGCAAAGAGGTGATCCGCGCCCGGTTTGCCGAGACCGCAGTCAGTCCGTTGGTCGACGGCGCGCTAGGAATGTCGCTCGTAGGCGCAGGTGTCGCCACTATGGTGATGCGTGCAGTCCGAGGCAGGCGCGGGTTCTTTTCGGGCTTGCTTTCCGCGGTGCTCGTGCTTTCCGGACTCGCGGTGATCGGTGGCGGCGCGATTGTTCGGCGGTCGACGAGGATTTCGTCTGCCGAGGAGATCGTGCGAGAGCATCTGGCGGGGCTCGACCCGCTGGCGCGCGCAAGAATCCTGAAGGACATGGCCGCCGAGGCAGTCCCGTCATTCATGCGCAAAGCGAGGCACTCCGGATAGTCTTCGACAGGATTCTCATGACGCGAGCGCCCCGCTTAACGATTGCGGGGCGCTCGCGTTTCGCGTCTCGTCGCGCTGCGCTAAGCTGGATGCTGCTCCCATGGTGAGAGGACGACTGCATGCAGGCCCCTGCTGTGCCCCTTCTGGAACTTTCGAACGCCCGCGTCCTGCGCGACGGGCGCGCGATCCTCTCCATCGAGCGCTTCAGCATCCGTGAGGGCGAGCGGCTGGCGATTCTGGGTCCCAACGGGGCGGGAAAGTCCACGCTCATCAAGCTGCTCACGCGTGACCTTCTTCCGCTGTGGACCGCGCCCGCACCCGTGCTCTTCTGCGGTCAGGAACGAATCGCGCTCGAAGACGCGCGCAAGCTTCTCGGCGTGGTGTCGGCCGATGCGCAGGAGCAGGCTGACGTGAGGTTGACCGCGCGCGAGGTGGTGCTCGGAGGGTTCTTTGGAGCACTCGGCGTGCCTCACCACCGCACGCCAACACGGGAGCAGGAGCAGCGCGCGCTGGAAGCGCTCGGCGAACTCGAGGTTGTCCGCCTCGCCGAGCGAATCATGACGACGCTGTCGACGGGGGAGGCCCGGCGGGTCATCTTCGCACGGGCGCTTGTGCACGACCCGGCGGTAATCGTGCTCGACGAGCCGTGCGCCGGTCTCGATCCGCACAGCGCGTACCATGTCCGCCAAGCCCTGCGCACGCTTGCTCACGGTGGGCGCTCGCTGGTGCTCGTGACCCACCACATCGAAGACATCGTCCCCGAGATCGATCGCATCGTGATGCTGCGCGACGGCGTCATTGTCGCCGATGGCCCCAAGAGCGAGCTACTCACGGGCGAGGCACTGGGAGATCTGTTCGACATTCCTGCTGTGGTCGAGGAGCGTAATGGTGAATACCGGCTCTGGTAGTGGCCGATTCGCTCACTTGACGTGGCTTGATTTGCGGTGCAAGTTTGGGTACCACACGTTGTGACCTATTTTTTGGCAAGAAGCGTGCCCCGTCGAGGAGGTATCTCATACCGTGTCGAAGAGATCCAAGACCATCATCGCCCTTGCCGTCGTCCTCGTACTCGCAGGCGTCGCCACCTGGCTGATCGTGCGCTCCACCACAGCCGGGACCCTCGTCTCT
>JAAXUF010000024.1 GCA_013336165.1 Coriobacteriia bacterium | reverse complement strand
GGGACTGAAAATCCCCGTGTCGGCGGTTCAAGTCCGTCTCTGGCCACCATTCAACACCTGCTCAGGGGCCATGCGGCCCCTGACCTATTTCTGGAAGCTTCTGTTCTTGGTGCAGTCTTAGTGCAGTGCAGCCTCGGCACGCTCTGGCAACGCCTCGACTAGTGTCTCGTTGGTTGCTTCTGACGTCTTGAGAATCGCATCAAATGTCGTCGCTACACTCGCGTCATCGCCGGGCATGACGTGGCCGTAATAGTCGAGTGTGATCTTGATACTCGAGTGTCCGAGGCGCTTACTGACGACATCGATCCTCTCGCGCGCTTGTAGCAGGAGCGTCGCGTGAGTGTGGCGTGTGGTATGAAACGTGGTCTCCTTAACCGCTAGGTCTTTAGCAGTCTCCAATCCCCGAATGATCTTCGAGAATCCACGCGAAACCTGCGACGGTCTCAATATCTGTCCATGGTCACCGCAGAGCACGAGCCCCTGATCCTCCCACGCTACTCCGAGCTTGAGCCGCCGTGCCGACTGTCCTTTGTGGTGTGCCCGCAGCGCGTCGCCCAATGCCTCACCGCCACTTATAGTACGGCGGGCGTTGCTTGATTTTCCGTATGGCTTTGTAGCCAGTGGCCGCTTCGTAATCTCATCGACGATTCCCGCAATAGTGATCGTACATGGTCCCTGTGACGGAAGATCGATATCTCGCCAGTGCAGGGCGAGGATCTCTCCGAGGCGCATTCCAGTCGAGAACCCGATCAGTGTCAGCAACTCGTGTCCCGTTCCGGCCACGGCGTCTAGCACGATCCTCATTTCGGCGGCCGTCCAACACTCGGCGTGAGGCTTCGGCGGCCGTGGGAATTCAGATCTGCGCTTGTTCTTCGACTTGCCAATCCGAAGGGGGTTTCGTACTAGCAGGCCATCATCCGCGGCGTCATCGAGAGTCATCATAAGAACGCGGTGGCGCTTGCTCATGGTGTTCTGTGATATGAACAGCGGCTCCGGCTTCGGCGCCTTGCTCATCCGTCCGGTCAACTCGGTAGTCAGACATGTCACGTAGTAATCCTGGACGTGCTCCTTCGTCAGATCCTGAAGCATGACCTGTCCGAGACCAGACTTAAGCGCCCTGGCTTGCCTGTCGTAGAAAAGCTTCGTACTCGTCGCCTGTGAACCGAGGGTTTTCATGCGCGTGGCCCACGCATCTAGATATTCCCCAAGGGTAAGATCGCTGGGAGCTACATATTCCCCACGTCTTTGCTCATCGATCTTCGCCGTTCGTAGGGCGATCGCCTCGTCACGGGTCCCATGTACGTACTCGCTCGCGCGCCTGTTGGTTCCGGTGATCGGCCACCAGACTCGGTAGTGCTGTTTGTTGATCTTCTCAACTCCAGGGGCCACGAACTTACCCATTAGAATCGTGCCCTTTCTGGATATGTCGCCCACTCAACTTTTCCGATAATTCTAAACGCTGACAAGTCATCAGACCGGTCATCAAACACCAGGTCTCGGTGCTCTGGATTGTGGCTCTCAGGATGCAATACCACGCTGTTGCCTACGAAAAAGATCCTCTTAAGCGTCGCGTCGTAGCCGTTGACATTGACCACAGCCACGTCGTTGTTCTTGACCACAGCGTGAGGGTCAACCAATACGATCATCCCGTCTGGGAAGATCCTATCCACCGAATCTCCTGACACACGCAGGAAAAACGAGTCTGAGTGAACTCGCTTTGTGATGCTTGGCGGAGCGAAATGACGTTCATCCTCAACAGGGATTGCTTCAAGCGGTTGTCCGGCCGCCACACGCCCTATCAGAGGGAATGCTCCCGGTTCTATACCGGCCAGTCTTGGAAGAGGCCAGCCGAGCTTCAGCGCAAACTCTTCCATCTTCCGGCCTGTCGGATTCCAGTCGGAATTCTCGAGCTTCCAGATTGTCTGTGGGGTCACTCCAAGTCGCCGTGCGACCTCTGAGCGGCCAAGCCCGCTCTCTTCCCGAAGCTCCTGAAATCTCCTAGCTGTTTCTGATCTTAGTTTCTCGGGCACTGATAGACCTCCGCGTCCTTGGATGCACTACCAGTATATCGGCACTCTGTAAGAAATCTCAACAAAAAGGTTGTAATCCCGATCACCTCAAAGGTATCATCACCCTATAAGGTGTAACCGCGATAAACGTTGAGGGTGAAATGAATCTGACACTTAAGGGCGCACGAGCGAATCTGAACCTCAGCCAGAAGCAGATGGCCGGCCTGCTCGGAATAACCCGATCTAAGTACGGAGAAATTGAGCGCGATCCAGGAAAAGCGCGAGCCGACACCATCAGGGCGATCATTAAGGTACTTGGTCTAACGCCAGCGGCTGCATATGAGATGTTCTTTGGCGGCTCCGCCAAATGACATCGACGATCTTGATACTAGGCCAACGTCTGAAACCGCTCGATACCATCACCCGAGTCGGCCAAATGCTTGGACTACCGCAAGCAACAGCATACCGACGCGCGAAGCTGTGGCCGATCGATGACGCTAACGGCACTGGCGACCGCATGGTCATCGTTCCGGCACTCGCCCAGCAGCTCGGCATCCCTTACTCGGTCGAGGTAGACGAGCCGGGGAGTGGCGAGTAATGGCCAGTTCTCTTCCGAGTCTGCAATTCTATCCAGCCGACTATCTGTCCGACTACAAGACGCAACGGCTGACCCTCGAAGAGCACGGTGCCTATCACCTTCTGCTGTGGCACATGTGGAAGGACAGCGAAGACCACTGCTCATTCCCTCTCGACTATGCGGCGCTCGGCGGCATCTGGAGAGTCTGTCCGGAGGTTGCCGAGAAGATCGTTGACTCATTCCAGGCCCCCAATATGACTCTCTTCAAGGTAGTGAAAAGACGCGCAAGCGATTACCTGTTTTCGAAAAGACTTCGCGAACAAGTGAACCAACTTGAAACATACAGAGAACAACAAGCTGAGAAGGGTCGCAGATCAGGGGTAGCACGCAGGGCAAATGCAGTGAACCGTAGTTCAACTACGGTTGAACCAAACACGAACCAACTACCTGATGCCGGTTCAACCGAAACGAAGTCTTCATCTTCATCTTCACTTTCATCTTCAAATAGTAATAAAGGTCTTTGTCATCCACAGCCTGTGGATACGGTGGACGACACCGATCCAGCCTCAGTTCGCGAAGCCCTCAGAGCTTCCTACACCGGACTGAGGGCAGTCGAATGACATTCCCTCGACCCTGCGTCCGCTGTGGAATCAGGATCCCTTCCGGGAGCTACTGCCAGAAGTGCAAGCCCGCTCCGCTTCCCCAGCGCACCGAGGCCCAGCGCCTTCGGTCCCAACCACATCGCAAGAACTACGCCCGTGGTGAGTACGTCCGAAACCGCAAGGCTCGCTACGAACTCGTCGGCGGAGTGTGCGAAGTCTCCGGATGCGGAGCCGAACTCAGAGGCGATCTCTTCCCGCTGGGAGTTTCCTGGGAAGCCCATCACAACGTTGCTCTCATCGACGGGGGAGACAACAGCGTCTCGAATCTCCGCTGCCTGTGTGACGAGTGCCATCACCGCATCACCGCCATCACCCGCAGGAATCGGAAGGAAGCCAAGCAATGACCGACGCCACACTTGCCGAGGCCCTGAAAGCCCTCAGTGCGCCATTCGAGCTGAATCAGATCGAGTTGCTTCCGAGGTTCACCGGGCAGAAGGTCCAGGAGAACGGGAAGTACGTCATTCCGCGTGATGCCTTCCGCCGGTGCGACGAGTGCGGCGGATACCACGCGTTCCCCTGCGTTCACCTGTCCTATGTCGGGCATGCCGGCGTGACCATGCGTCTCCTCGAGGTCGACCCGCTGTGGAACTGGGAGCCGGTTGCAACCAACGAGGACGGCACACCGAAACTCACGATCATCGAGGGAAAGCCCGGCCTATGGA
>JAAXUF010000023.1 GCA_013336165.1 Coriobacteriia bacterium | reverse complement strand
GAAGAGACTCAACACCCGACCGAGAAAGCGACTGGGCTTCAAGACACCGGAGGAATGCTATGTCTAAGCATGGTCGTCGTGAGCACCCGCGTCAGAGCAGGTGTTGCATTTCAAACTTGAAGTCAGGTGGACCGCGACGCTAACATCCGGCCTCAAGACGCACCAAGAGAAGGCTAAGCGCAGGATCAATCTCACCGGCATACCGGCTGGCAATCTCTTCCCCACGAACGCGCGCCGCCTCGAAAGCCGAAGAGTCCCAGAGTCCACGCTGAGCCAAGCTTGGTATCGCATCTAGGTCATCCGAGACCACCGCGAGTGTGCCGAACGCGTCTGGATCGAACACCTCCGCTTGAGCGACTAGCCGGCCGAGTTCCTGCAGCGCGTCTAGGCGATCGAGTGACCCATCCAAGACGCCCGACGCGAGTTCCGCGAGCCGCCCGTCAAATTCGCCGCCCACAAAGCCCCCTATCCGATTTCCTCCAAGAAATTGCCGTCGATCTCTGCCGCACGATAGGGACCATCGCCATCAGCATCAATCTGAGGCACATCGAACTGCACAAAGAAGAATCGCAGCGCACCCTGACGCCCGACTACCGTGCGAGGCCAGCCCGGTTGGTCTATGACCACGCCGAGCGCGCCACAAGCCCAATGATAGTCGGAACGGATTCGAACCCGTGTTCCGATTGCGTAATCCATGAAGCGGGCCGACCTCCGTTCCATCTAACGTCCAGCGAATGAGCAGACGCGCATCCGCTTGCTTGTCATTCTAACTCCTGGCGTTCTGCTCGATTCGCTTGTTAGACACCACTCGCATTCAGGTTGCCGCAATCCCCTTGGGCACAGGGTTCGCTGCCGCCCACTCGAAACGACCCCTGAAGTCAGCGTCGCTACCCTCGATAAACTCCTGGCCGAAACGCTCTATGTCAGAACGAAGGTGCCGGAATCCGTCCAGTGGGTCACTGGAGAAGCCCGGATACTCGCTTTCTGCACGGCGACCAAGCGAGCGCATGTACTCCGAATGAGCGAGACAGAGGCCATCGGTTGAGTAGGTGACCAGTCCGAGTGAGTACCTGAAGTGCAACTCAAGTGAACGGTTCCCGCGCACGAATGATCCGCTGGCGAAGTTGCCGCCGCTGCTTTCACCTTCACGTGCGGGCACGAAGACGAAGCCCCATGGAACGAGAGCCGGCTCGAGGATGAGTTGGCCTGCGGCGAGAGCCTCACGTGCGTCCATGGCACCTCCCTGTGTGTCTAACGTCTGGCAAATGAGCTGCGTCCACCTACGATTGGGATGGTACCAGCTTTCGAAGCCAGCTCGATTTGCTTGTTAGCACGCGGTTTTCACCCCGGATTCCACGAGTGGCAGTCTGCTCACGCCTTCCAAGCCTTCCAACCACAGTGCGCCAACACAGTTCCGAGACTTCCAGCCAAGGCTGACATCCGGGGGCGTGCGGCAGCTGCGAATGACAAAAGACGCTGGCTGGTCGATCGGACTCATACCCGAGCCAAACGATCAGGACCCCCGCCTTCTTTGCTTGCCTACCCGACGATGATGCGACCCGCGGTTCGCTAACCTGTCGTGCTAACGTCTGACGTTTGAGCAGCGGACGTGCCGCTTTCGAAAGAGTAGCGCTTTCGCCGTCTGCTCGAAACGTTTGTTCGATGAGACGCGTCGAGCCCAAACACCGCGGTCCACTTCATGCACGGAAGACCTCACCACATGCGCGACACCAGCGTGAAGGCGCTGCCGCATGCCAGCGCGGTGGCCATGCTAGCCCACAGATAGCGAGCGATACGCATGATCCCATAGCCACCAACCTCGCCAGTCTCCCAATCGGGTGCGGTGATTGCGACGGGTGCCGCGGCAGGATATCGCCAGTAGATGCCGGCTAAGAACACGCCAGCAAAGAGACCAAGACCCAGTTCGATGACACCGGAACCCGGCGCAATCATCGCCGAAACGGCCGAAAGCGCCGTAGAAACGACCGCAGCTACCGCCCCTAGCCGCAAAATGTCTGCGGGGCGCGTCGAAATCGAGGCGGCGCAACCAGTCTTCGCAGCAGCCCGAAGCCGAACCGCGAGAAATCCTTGATGCAGACGTACGACGATTCCGACGAGAGCCGCGACGAACAGCAGTGTGTACACGAGTGTCACGATGTCTCCCCTTCATCGTTCCATCGAACGTCTGGTGTTTGAGCTGCGAGCGTAGCGCTTTCAGAGAGCGACGACTATCTGCGAGTCAGCTCGAAACACGTGTTAGAACGGACCCCGGCTCAGGCTGCAGTTCCCGCCCATGGCCGAATCTTGTCGAGTTCCCCTGCCAACCGCTCATGAGCGACTTCCGTGTCATAAGCAACCTGGGCACGCAGCCAGTACCCCTCCGAGAGTCCGAAGAAGCGGGACAGACGCAGGTCCGTGTCAGCCGTGATCGCACGTCTACCGGCCACGATCTCACCGATGCGCTGCGCCGGGACCCCGATCTCCTTGGCGAGACGATACTTCGAGATGCCCATGGGAAGCAGGAACTCCTCGAGCAAGAGCTCGCCTGGTGTCACGGGTGCAAGTGCAGTTGTCATCATCATCACCTTCTAGTGGTAGTCCAAGATCTCAACGTCTTCGGGTCCGGCGGCGGTCCAGCGAAAGCAGACACGATACTGGTCGTTGATCCGAATGCTGTGCTGGCCTTGTCGATCACCCTTGAGCGCCTCGAGCCGATTGCCGGGCGGCACCCTCAAGTCGTCAAGTTGACCGGCGATCTCGAGTTGCCGCAATTTTCGACGAACAACGGACTCGAAGGCGACGAAACGCTTGACGCGCTGGCCGCCTGCGAGAGCTGCTGTGTCGGTATCACGGAACGAGATGATCATGGCAAGAATGATAACGTCGTGCGTGAATAACGTCAAACGTTATTCACGCGTAACAACCTCAGACGATTTGTGGGTCTCGTTCTAACGTCTGAGGCATGAGCAGACGCGCATAACCTCTCCGGTCAGTTTACCTCTTGGCGTTCTGCTCGATGCCTTTGTTAGCCACGTGAGGCATCATCCGGCTCATCTGGAAGCTGCGCATCGTGCCAGACCGCTACGACCCATACGGCATCCTCGCGCACCCGGTAAAAGAAGCGATACGGCGGCACAATGACCTCCCGGAAAGGAAGGTCGGGGAACTCCGGCAGCACGCGACCCGACTCCGGAAAGTCCTTGAGCCGACGAAGCGCAGCCTCTGAGCGCTCGCGCACCGCCCAAGCTGCCGCGGGACTGTCTTGGCGGATGTAGGCCAGTGCCGCGAGGAACTGCTCACGCGCCGATGGGGTGAAAAGAACTCTCACGACGCCTGCGCCTGATTAAGCAGCGCGTCCGCATCAGCAAACACCGAATCAAGATCGTGACCCACACCGGCCTCAATCTCGACCTCGCCGCGCGCGAGCAGCTTCAAGATTTCGAGCTCGTGTTGAGTGCGCTCATAGACCTGTGCGCTCACAAGCACGGCCGAAGCTCGACCTCGCTGGGTGACGAAGACCGGTTTGCTCGAAGCTGCTGCCCTCTTGATGACGCCGGCAGCGTCCTGACGCAGATCCGAGATGGGAATGATGTTGGGCATCGTATTCATGAATGGTACCTCCTTTGGCACCACCAACAGTACCACCAACAGCTTCGTACCGCTAGCATCCCACTGTGGCTAACGTCTGGCAAATGAGCTGCGTCCACCTACGATTGGGATGGTACCAGCTTTCGAAGCCAGCTCGATTTGCTTGTTAGCTTGCGGTCTTCAACCCGGATCAACCGGCCACAGTCTGCACACGCGCCCCCGCACAACCGTTCCTGTCGCCAACGCTGACACCAAGGGCGTGTGGCAGCTGTGATGCGCAAAGAACGCTTGCACGTCACCGGCGCCGACACACTGGGCCAAAGCGACCAGGATGCGAGTGCGCCCTTTGCATGGCTTCCTCTTTGCCGATCTGCCCGCGAGGAGCGACCTGTCAAGCTAACGTCTGACGTTTGAGCTGCGAGCGTAACGCTTTCAGAGCGAGACGACTATCCGCGAGTCAGCTCGAAACGTTTGTTAGGCAGCGCGAATTCAGATACTAAACGCAACACCCCCACCGGAGGGTGGGGCGATCTGGGACACTTCAGGTTCCTCCCTACCGCCAAGCAAAGGGGAACCGATGCATGCCCAGATCACCCAAGAGGAACGAT
>JAAXUF010000022.1 GCA_013336165.1 Coriobacteriia bacterium | reverse complement strand
CCCGGCGTTCCCGGCGCGGGCGCTGCGCGCGCGCGGCTGGCTGGCGGTGCGCTCGTGGTCGCCGGCGACATCGACGATGCCGGCGCGTGCCTCGCCGCACTCACACGCTGGCTCGACCGCATCGCGCGCGAACGGCTCTTGCCGATGCTGGCCGAGGTAGCCGCTGACGTCGGCGTCACCTACTCAAGCGCTCGCGTCCGTCATCAGAAGACGCGCTGGGGGTCCTGCTCGGCGGGCAGAACGATATCGCTCAATCGCAGCCTCGTGTTTCTGCCGGAGCATCTGGTGCGCTCGCTGATGCTTCACGAACTCGCTCACACGCGCGTGCTGGACCATTCAGCGCGCTTCTGGGCAAAACTCGCACGCCTCGACCCGTCCGCGTCCGAGCACCGCGCGCAGATGCGCACGGCAGCGCGCTTCGTGCCCGCTTGGGCCGAGAAGTAGCTTCCCCGCTCGCCGCCGAGAAGCCCTCGTTCAGATTCCTGCAAGGTACCCACGCTATGTTCTCCGTGACGAGTTCGCAGCGACAAGGGGGTACCAATGGGCAAGATCACACCTGCACACCGCGCTATTCTGACCTTTGCATTACTGGCAGCCATAGCCGTCCCAACGGCGGCCTATGCCAGCAGCTATTGGAGTTCGATGTACTTGCTCACCGCGTTTGACGGGGGCGTACGGTACTACAACGGCAACAATGTGGGAATCTCGATGACGGCGTCATGCGCCTCCTACTCGGCACGATGCTTCTCGGTCGACCTCTACAAGTACCGTGCATGGTATTGGTCGGACTGGATGGGCAGCTCGGCATTTCCGCGCAATGGCTATGGCTCGCACAATTGGTTCAATGTCGGCTCCGGCAACTACTATTTCCACTTCACGAACTGGTGGGACGGCGCTGCGGTCTACAGCGGCAACGTCCACATGTATTCGTACTGAATCCGATTCCGACGGGATGGACGACCTTGCGCGCGGTCGCCCATCCCGTCTTCGACCATGAGGAGTTGCGGTGCTTACGAGTGGAGTAGTGTGGCTGGCCACAGGGATCGCCTTGGTGCTTGTCTCGGCCGGATGCCTGTGGCGCAGACGAAGCTTCGCCGAGACGTTCCTGCGTCTCTTGCTGATGGCCTATGGGGGTGTCGTGATCGCCGTAGCGCTCTTTCCTCTGCCACTGGATCCCGGATACCTAGAGGTGCTCGCCGAGTACGGCGGCAGACAGAACAACCTCGTTCCCTTTGGCACGATCATGGGATCGTTTGCGGAGGGGTGGACTGTCTTCATTGCGCAAGTTGGCGGGAACATGCTGATGTTCTTTCCGTTGGGACTTCTCGTGCCGAGCATATGGACCCGTTTCCGGAGAGTGAAGACCGCAGCGGGCGTGATCATCGGTTGCTCGCTTGCCGTCGAGATCGCACAGCTTCTTCTTTCGACGCTGATCGGCGTCACGTACAGGAGTTTCGATGTCGACGACCTTGTGCTCAACACGCTGGGCGGCATGCTCGGATACCTGTGCTTTCGGCTCGCAGGGTGGCTCCGGGAGAAGCGCCGTTCGCGCCGAGTTCTTGGCGGCCCCGTCGTCTCGAATGAATGATCGGGCAGAGCTGGGCGGCAGAGCGTAGATGGCGCCACGACTGATGGACGAGATGCGGGACGCCATGCGCACCCGCCACTACAGCTCGCGAACCGAGAAGGCGTACTGCAGCTGGGCTGTGCGCTACATCCGCTTCCACAAGTTCCGGCACCCGGCCGAGATGGCCGAGCCCGAGATCAACGCGTTTCTGACTCACCTCGCAGTAGACGAGAAGGTGAGTGCATCGACCCAGAATCAAGCGCTTGCCGCGCTGCTGTTCCTCTACCGCCACGTGATCGTCTACGAACTCGGCGACCTCGGTGGCGTGATCAGGGCCCGTAAGCCGAGCCACCTGCCCGTCGTGCTCACGCGTCAGGAAGTTCGCGCTGTCCTTGCCGAGCTGGACGGTGTCGAGTGGTTGATGGCATCGTTGCTGTACGGTTCCGGGCTGCGCTTGACGGAGTGTCTGAGGCTGCGAGTGCAAGACATTGATTTTGGGAAAGGCGAGATCGTCGTCCGAGACGGCAAGGGCGCGAAAGATCGGGTCACCATGCTGCCGGACTTGCTCAAGGAGCCTTTGCGCGAACAGCTGCGCCACGCCCATGCGGTTCACTCACGTGATCTCGCCGACGGCTGGGGGCGAGTGCTCCTGCCCGACGCCCTCGATCGGAAGTACCCGAGCGCTCCGACTGACTGGCGCTGGCAATGGGTGTTTCCACAGGAACAGCGCTGGACCGATCCGCGGACGGGTCAGCAAGGCCGTCACTATACCCACGAGACCATCCTTCAGAGGGCGGTGAAGACAGCGGTCAGCCGTGCCGGCATCACGAAACGCGCGGGATGCCACACGCTGAGGCATTCGTTCGCCACACACCTGCTGGAGTCGGGCTACGACATCAGAACGATCCAAGAACTTCTCGGCCACAAAGATCTTAGGACGACGATGATCTACACCCACGTGCTCAACAAAGGAGGTCTCGGAGTCAAGAGCCCGATGGACGGCCTCTAGTCGTACTCCGCGGGCTTATACAGACTGCATACCGTCAGCGGATTTCGCAGCGCCGCGCGTTCGCGATCACGAACCACGGTGAGTCAGTGCTGGTGGCTAGGGGTGAAGGCGCGCGCCGTTTGCCGCGATAGCACTGAAGCTCGCCTACTACATAATCCATATCCAGAAAGTGCTAGTCTGTTCTTTGGGGTTACATGGTCTGTAGAATCATTGTTGGGCGGGCAGAACAACAGTGGGGGGCGGGGCTTCATGTGGTACGTGATCGTCGATGGCGTTCAGTCTGGGCCGCTTTCAGAGGACGAACTGCTGCACTGGGCACAATCGGGTCGCCTAGGACCAAATGATCTTGTATGGCGGGGCGGTATGGCAGGTTGGCTTCCCGCAAGCCAATCGGCGCTGTTTTCGGGCGCACCCGCACTGACAGCGCCGGGCAGCAAGCGTCTCGGCGATGACAGACTCTTGCGAGCCATTCTGCCGGTGGGTCGGTCGGGCTGGGCGATTGCTTCCGGGTATCTCGGGTTGCTTTCGGTGCTTTTGGTCCCG
Organism: Coriobacteriia bacterium; assembly: GCA_013336165.1. Classification (NCBI taxonomy): domain Bacteria; kingdom Bacillati; phylum Actinomycetota; class Coriobacteriia; species Coriobacteriia bacterium. The sequence continues at coordinate 4,146 of JAAXUF010000022.1, read as the reverse complement.
GCGCCGTTTGCGATCATCACCGGCATCGTCACCATAATCGACATCCGTCGTCATCGCGGCAAACACGGCATGGGGCGCGCGATCTTCGGAATCGTCATGGGCGTAGGTGCGCTGATCTTTGTTCCCTGGGCCTTAAGGATTATGTTCTAGGCTCTGAGAGTGGATGCCGGGCCGCCCAACAAACGTTTCGAGCAGACGGCGAAAGCGCTACTCTTTCGAAAGCGCTACGCTCGCAGCTCAAACGTCAGACGTTAGGCATAGCACTGACCGACGGGGGATCCAGATGTCTGAGTTGGCTCGCGATCTGAGCGGCATAGTGGTTGGTTGGATACTCGGGCTGGCCACTACGCTCGCGAGTGACTGGGTTCGCGGTAGGCGACGAGTCGCGGCGGTTCGTCGCTCTGTTATTCAGGAACTCAATGAGGTGGCGTATCGGCTGACTTTCGTTGTCTTCAACCTCGAGTCGCGCAGGGGTCGTCTCGACCGCGACCTCGTTCATTGGTTGCGAACGGCCATCATGCGCTACCAGGGGCCCAACCAACAGGAAGCGCTGCCGGAGGGCCTGTCGTCCCTGTTGGAAGTGAGCGATGAGGAGTTTGTCACGGTCAGCCAGCTTCTGGCATCGCCTACGAAGACGACATTCATTCAGCCGGAGGAGGCGTCATACTCAGTCGCGGCGCTCACGCAAGCGCATGAGTATGATCGCGCCTTCGCCACGCAGGTGCTCGATGTGCTTTCATCCCTTCGTATGTACAACGAGACGCGTCAGAATGTGCTTCAGTATCAACTTATGACGTTCGATTCCGGACTGAGTGAGGGGAATCACTCACGAGTCATCGAGAACGAGAACAGCGCAATCGACGCGTTGTCGCGCCGCGCACGCCAGATCGTCGATAAGGTCATGATGATCGAGGAACAATTTGAAGCTCGGTCAATCAATCACATGCCTAACAAAGGCATCGAGCAGAACGCCAGAAGGTGAACTGACCTGAGAGGTTATGCGCGTCTGCTCATGCCTCAGACGTTGGACAGAGAAGGAGGAAGTGTGTCAGCGATAGCGCAGTTTCACCGAGTGCCAACTGGGAAGCTCCACGAGTTGGTTGAAGCGGCTACACCTCGCAAGTCGGGTCTGTTCGGTAAACGGAAGGACAACTTCTGGGAGTATCTCAACTCCAACGCAAAGCAGGTTGCCACACTCGAATGGTCCGGGTTCTTCGTGGCCGACGCTCTGATATTCCTTCAAGAAAACGGCATTGACTTGTTGGACTCAGGCGAGTACGACGCTCCCGTCATGCGAATCGTAGAACTCCGGGAGATCAGCGCAGTGGCACTGACCCCGGCGCATCGTGTGGCGTATCTCGATCGATTGGCCGGCGAGCCCTTCTCCGTCGCGCAGCTTGCAGAGTGGCACAAGGAGTTCACCGAAACAGATACGCCAGATGCTGGAGAGGCAATGCTAAATGCCATCGCCGCGCTCCACTCGGCACTATCAGCCGTAGACGGGCAGACGGTTGTGTTGGTCACCATTGCGTAGTCCTGTCCAACAAACGTTTCGAGCAGACTCGCGGATAGCCGTCTCGCTCTGAAAGCGCTACGCTCGCTGCTCAAACGTCAGACGTTCTACACATACACGGCACTCGCTCGCAAGCGATACGGCTCTTCAAAGAAGCAAACGGCAGGGAACCGGCTGAAACGCGGCGCACCATTGCACTTAACCTGCATGCGATGAGGGAAGTGCCCACCGTGCTTCGTGCCTTGGAGGGGCGATATCCGTCGATATCACCCCTCCAGTAGTGTAGAACAAGCGAATCGAGCAGAACGCCAAGAGGTAGACTGACCTAAAAGCGGATGCGCGTCTGCTCATTCGCTGGACGTTAGGCGAACCAAGGAGTGAACTTGTCTGATATCGCGGACACGAAACAGGCGCATCGTCATAGTATTCGCCCGCTGTGGCGGTGGGTGACTGTCCTCGGTGCTTGGTGGCTTGTTATGACGGTTCTTTCGTTGCAGGCCTATGCCGTTGTTGGTGACTCGGCGATCGCTGCCGCACCGCTCTTCTCCGCAGCGCAGCTTCTCCTCGGCCCCCCTCTCGGTCACGTGGCAGCTTCGCCCTCGGCGATATGGGTCTTCGCTTGGCCCGTGTACGTGGTTCTTCTCGACAAGGCACTGGCGCGCGCGTGGGGCTTCAATCAAGGTGTCACTTCCTCCGTGGTTGCCGCTCTGCTCGCGGTATGTGCGCGACTCGCGGTGGAGCTCACGTATCGCGCTGAGGGCGGTTTGCTTGTCTGGCCTATGGTAGGTCGCAGTGTTGCGCAAGAGATCGCCCTATACTTGGCTCTCGGGCTGTTTGTGTTCGCGCTCGGGTCCGTTGTCAACTGGGTGAGCGCCTATATTGCCAAACGTGCCGGGATTGCTAGGGTCGCCTAACAAACGTTTCGAGCGGACAGCGAAAGCGCTACTCTTTCGAGAGCGACACGCCTGCCGCTCAAACGTCAGACGTTCGACAGAACATGCGGTTTGCGATCGGGGATGTGTAGGAAGGGGGCGGCGTGTCACCTAACCAGAAGCTCTCGTTCCTTGTGTTCGGGGGCGTCGTCATCGTGCTGGTTGTGACAGCGATTCAGGTACTCAAGTCGCGCGGTCATCTCTCCCGTGAGACCTACATCACGTGCCTTGCCAGCGCGTGGGTAGCCATTGCCGTCGGTGAGGGGACAATTCTTCGACTGCCGCTTCTTGGAACTGGGATTCTCCTCGCCCTTACGCTTCCCGCTTTCCTGGCAAGCCTTCTGCGGATCAAGTGGCTCACTCCTCGCGTGTGGCGTACTCCGGGAGGTGCCAACATTGACGGTCTTTCTTGGGATGAACCTGGCCTGTTTGCGGTGCTTCGCGCTGAGGATCCATTGATGATCGCGGGACAAGAAGGTGAGGACGCAGTCTATATGGAAGCGGCGCATCTTCTCGATTCGGAGGGACCGGCTCTATCGCTAAGCGGTCAGCTTGAACAGCTGACTGATGCACTGGGCCGTGCGGTCGAGGATCCCGGCCTTGTGATTCCGCGAGAGGTTCGACGTGTTGCCAAGATACTTCGTCGACTCGCGGCAACTGCAAGTAATGCTGAAAGCAGCCCGGTAGGTGAGGAGCCGGCGAGTTAGGATGCCGCGGGATTATGTCGTGTCGAACAAACGTTTCGAGCAGACTCGCAGATAGTCGTCGCATCATGAAAGCGTTACGCTCGCTGCTCAAACGTCAGACGTTAGAACGAGACCCACAAGTCGTCTGAGGTTGTTACGCGTGAATAACGTTTGACGTTATTCACGCACGGCGTTATCATTCTTGCCATGATCATCTCGTTCCGTGACACCGACACAGCAACTCTCGCAGGCGGCCAGCGCGTCAAGCGTTTCATCGCCTTCGAGTCCGTTGTTCGTCGAAAATTGCGGCAACTCGAGATCGCCGGTCAACTTGACGACTTGAGGGTGCCGCCCGGCAATCGGCTCGAGGCGCTCAAGGGTGATCGACAAGGCCAGCACAGCATTCGGATCAACGACCAGTATCGTGTCTGCTTTCGCTGGACCGCCGCCGGACCCGAAGACGTTGAGATCTTGGACTACCACTAGAAGGTGATGATGATGACAACTGCACTTGCACCCGTGACACCAGGCGAGCTCTTGCTCGAGGAGTTCCTGCTTCCCATGGGCATCTCGAAGTATCGTCTCGCCAAGGAGATCGGGGTCCCGGCGCAGCGCATCGGTGAGATCGTGGCCGGTAGGCGCGCGATCACGGCTGATACTGACCTGCGTCTGTCCCGCTTCTTCGGATTGTCGGAGGGCTACTGGCTGCGTGCCCAGGTCGCCTACGACACCGAAGTTGCTCACGGGCGGCTGGCAGGGGAGCTGGACAAGATTCGGCCATGGTCGGGAACCGCGGCCTGAATCGGGGTCCGTTCTAACACGTGTTTCGAGCTGACTCGCACAAGGTTGCCGTATTCTGAGAGTGCAACGCTCGCAGCTCAAACACTGGACGTTAGCTACAGCAGTACAACGGCGCTGAAGAACTCGATGCATTTGAGGCTCGCGCTCCGCGCTCAAACACGAATGAATTGCTATGCAAGGGGGGATTGTATTGGCTGATTGCTTTGAGCCTGTC
>JAAXUF010000021.1 GCA_013336165.1 Coriobacteriia bacterium | reverse complement strand
ACTGCACTAAGACTGCACCAAGAACAGAAGCTTCCAGAAATAGGTCAGGGGCCGCATGGCCCCTGAGCAGGTGTTGAATGGTGGCCAGAGACGGACTTGAACCGCCGACACGGGGATTTTCAGTCCCCTGCTCTACCAACTGAGCTACCTGGCCGCGCGTAAGCGCCTGATGATGTTACCTGCGCACCCCTGATGTGGTCAACCGCCTGCGCGCATTTATCAAACACGGCGCTGCATTTCGAGGCTGATGCCAGGCTGCGTCACCTCAGGCGCGCCGCTCCCACGTGCACCGCTGGCCTCCAGAGCGGCCTCCAGCGACAGCACGCACCAGCTAGGCATGTTCTCCCTGCAGGACGAGTGTCTCATGCTCAATGATGCTCATGAGTTCCTGCTTGGAATGCACACCCGTTTTGTCGTAGATGTTGCGAAGATGCGTCTTCACGGTTGCATATGAGATTCCGAGTTCCTCGGCGATGTGTGCGGAATTCCTTCCGCGCGCGATGCATGCAAGGATCTCTCCTTCGCGGTTCGTCAAATCGTAGTACTCGGCCAGCTGCTGACGTACTTCTGCGAGAGAATCCGAGGCCAAGTCGCTCGCCCCGGGGTGGACCATGCCCCAACCGGTTAGCAGATTGCGAGAGCTGAGCATGAACAACGCGACGACCAGCAACGCAAACGACAAGATCATCGCAAGCACAGGCGTATGACTCGGGAGTCCGGTCCGAGCGAGCGTGTCACTTATCAGTCCGCCCGTGTACATACCAAGGAGCAGAAACGCCGTTGGCCAGGCGAGAACCCACGTGGCGGGTAGCCCCTTGTTCTTGATGAAGTAGGCGAAGAGCGACCACGCGAGGAAGTTCACGTAGCGGCTGCCGGTCAGGATCAGAAAGGCGCCTAGGGCTGCATATCCGGGCAGGCATGCGATGAGCAGAAATCCCGAAGCCATCGCCACGAAACCCACGTGGTAGATGAGATTGTTGTAGTTCAGTCTGAAGAAGAGCGAGGTAACCACAATGGCGACAATTGATGCCACCGTGCATATTGCGTTCAGAGAACCGTAGCTCATGTAGCTTGAGGCAAGTGCGAAGCGAAAGGCCTCGACTGCGACTCCCTGCGAGAACAGGGTCACGAGTAGCCTCCACGGGAGGAGAAGCTCGTGGTCAAATCCATGCTTCAGGACCTGGGCCGTGATCAGAGCCTTGCGAGCTTGGAGAAAGGCGAACAGTCCCAGAAGCGGTAGCACTACGACGCACGCTTCCGCCAGAACCGGCGGCGCAACGCCGAGCAAGGCAACGATGAGCACCGACTCGAGTGTCGACAGAACGATTTGCACGAGTGCCCGCTGCGAGCCCATGACTCCCAGCACCCTTGCATACTCGATCTGCACGAAGACTGCCGCAACACCCATCACCACAGACCCTGCGATATAACAAAGAACCGTGAGATCCAGCGATAGAAGCCCCTGCGTGCTGAGAACACAGATCCCGCAACCGATCGACATGGCAATGTAAGAGACGTAGACGCCGCGCTTCGTCCCGACGAGGAAGGGCCTTCGCCTGAACCAGAGTCCCAGCGCAACGAAGGTAACGGCCCCGACGAGCACTGGCAACAGCCGAAACAACGAAGCGACATCCGCGACCGAACGGGGGAATAGAAGCGAACTTCGGGACACCGCCCAGAACCATATCCAGAAACAGCAGAAAGAGAAGCTGAACCACCGATAGCTCGGGTTCTTGATTGCCTCCTCGAACACCGCGAGCACCTGCCGACTATTCTGCTGCCGGTTCCACACCGCATGCGATTCCAAGTGAACTCCCGCCGTACATCTCCCTGCGGTCCACTGTGCGTCGCCTAGAATAGCAGAATGCAGCTGCATCCTTAGCGGATACAGCTGCATTCGCGGCTGAAACACAGTGGCGCCAAGAAGATCGCCAGGCTACGCCGACTTCGCGGCGATGCGGCCAGCCCTCCTAGCGAAGGTAACCGTACGACCACATGCGACTCCCGTGCATGGGCTGGGGTACGTGTGGGCCCAATAGCCACCACTGTCATTGCCACATACATAGAGGCCCTTGATGGCCTTCCCTTTGTCATCAGTGGCGTTCATGTTGGTGTCGGTACGGATTCCGTCAAGCGTGCAGAGCATCATTCCGGTCTGGCGCACGCCATAGAAAGGCGGCGTCTTGAGGGCGGAGAGTCTGAACGCCTCTTTGCCGAAGTCGACGTCCTTCTGCTGCTCGTTGAGCGTGTTGTAGCGCTTCACCGTAGCGGCAAAAGCAGCGGAAGGGATATTGAGCTTCGTAGCAAGCTCCTCAGGCGTGTCTGCCTTCTGAATGTGCCCGCTCTGCATGAGACCGTCAAGCATCCCCAGGATCGCTGGCAAGGGGATATTGGGCGGCGCGCCATTATCGAATGCGAACATCCTGGAACAGCCGTGGGTGTCGAACCTGACCACGTCCTTCTGGAAGTTCGAATCCCATATCGTGCAATACGTGCTCATCGGCTGTTCGGCTGCCGCATGCAGGATGCCATCATAGGTACCCGACTCGTTCGCGAACCGCTCTCCGTTGAGGTTGACCTTAAGGAACGGCTGAGAGCCCATCCAGAACAACGGGCCTGTTGCCCCCGGGCCACCAACTTCTGACGGCTTGAGAGCGCACCGGTCGAACAACATACTGGTGTGGATGTCGTCGAACTTCGCTCCTGCCCAGATGCACGCTTTGATGCCATCGCCCATGGAGCCAGGAATGGCTGAGCTCATCGACATGAGTGAGAGTGACTCCGGCTGCAAGGCCTTGAGCATGTCGGTGTTCTCGGCATAGCCTCCGGTGCAGACAATGACGCCCTTGCTCGCATTGATCTGGATGTAGGTTCCTGCAGTGGTCTTGGCGATGACGCCAGTGATGCGGTCAGTGCCCTTGATGAGTTTGACCATACTGGTCTCCCATCGGATCTCGCCGCCGAGACTCTTGGCGTACTCAGTGAGAACGGTCTTTCCATCAAGGGTCTGAACGTTCTTTTCGTCTTTCGGCCACGCGGGGCTGTGCCCGGTGGGAAAGTGCTTGTAGTTCACTTGGTTCTTCTCAACTGCAGCCTCATGCCACAGCTTGACGTTCTTCTTCGCAAGAAGCGCGCCGTACCAGTCAATGGTCTCCGCGCTTTCGTCGGCCCAAAGCATGTAGAGCCGCTGATCACCGCGGGAAGCCGAGTAGCGGACGAGCTCGCGGACGATCTCCTGTTTGTCGATGACGGTCCCGGCTGCCTTCTGGTACGAGCTGTTCAGCGAGCCGAGGTCGTCGCGGATGCCGCCTCCGGATTTCGTCTTGTCGATCAGAAGTGCCTTTGCGCCGTTCTCAAGGGCAGAGCAAAACGCGAACAACCCTCCGGTGCCACCGCCGACCACGAGGACCTGCGTAGTGATGGTCTCCTTGATCGCATCCGCAGCGATTGTGGGCTCAGCACCCAACCAGCTGTTCGCCGTCGAGCCGGTCGCCGTGGTTTCCGCGGAACTCTTGGAGGCGCTGCAACCGACAAGCCCCACGCTGGCGAGGCCCAGGGCTCCAACTCCTACCCCTGTAAGAAACTGGCGCCGAGATACCACCGACGACTCGTTCCCCTCTTTCTTCATCTTCGCACTCCCATTCTCCTGACTACTTGGCACACAGGGGCGGTCGCACGATCAGTCCCTCGCGCAATCTGAGAACGTGGCTTGGCCCCAAGTGCCCTCCGTCCCGAACACTGGCATACAGGCGACGCCGATGTATCGTCCGCGAAAGATGAAATCGCGCAATGCCGGTTAGTACCACCAAAGGGAGTAGTCCTGACGGAACGAGACTGTTGCAGAGACACCACCCGGTTGGGAACACTCCTTCTATCGGGGCAAGCGCTTCATCAGCGCATCGATGAGCCCCTCTAAAAACCTTCCCTCTTGAGGAGGACGCACGCATGGACACCATCGATCGAACAGTTCTCATGTCTCTTGCCAGCCGCTCTGAATGGCCGTCCGTCTCGGTATACCTGCCCACACACAGGGCCGGTGCCGAGAAGGAGCAGGACCGCCTCCGCCTGAAGAACCTGCTCAAATCTGCCTGCGACACGCTCGTCGCCGACGGCATGAGCGAGCGGGACGCCGATGCGCTCCTGGCCCCCGCGCACGCCGTGCTGACCGACGAGACGTTCTGGCTCACCGTGTCTGAAAGCCTCGCCTTCTTCATCTCGCCGGACGGCTCGCCGGTGTACCAGGTGGACGCCCGGATGCCCGAGCAGATCGTGGTTGGAGACCGCTTCTACCTGCGTCCCCTCGCGCTGGCCTACCGCGGCGACGACCGCTTCTACGCGCTCGCGTTCGACCGCAATCGCGCTCGGCTGTTCCTCGGCGATCGGACTTCGATCAGCGAGATCCCCCTCAAGGAAGCCCCCACCTCCCTCGCCGAGGAGAACCAGTACGACGTATACGAGAAGTCGCTGCAGAGCACCACGCATTCCAGCCCCCAGTCGACAGCGCACGCCGGCCCGGCTATCGCCATGTTCCACGGACACGGCGGCGACAACGCCGACAAGGGTGAACTCGGTCGCTATGCGAGCGACCTCGAGCGCGCAGTGACCCGCGAGATCGGTGCCGAGCACAACGTGCCGCTGGTCCTGCTCGGCGTGGAATACGAGTTGGCGGCGTACCGCTCGGCGAACACGTATCCAGCGCTGGTAGCCGAGCAAGCCCTTGGCGCTGTCGGTGAGCTCACCGACAGGCAGATCCACGCAAAGGCGCTCGAGACGCTTTCACCCCGCTTCCACCACGAAGTCGAAGCCGACCTCACGGAGCTTGGCGAGAAGTCGGGTGCGCTGGTCTCAAGCGATCCCGTGGAGATTGTCTCGGCGGCCGCAACCGGGCGCGTCAAGACGCTCTTCTTCGACCAGGCTGCCGGGCCGTACGGGCACTTCGACCGCCGCCTCTACGTGGTGCGCGCGCTGTGCTCGGCCGCTCCGCGCTACCTGCGCGATTCGGCGGATACCGAGCTGCCCGGGCATGACTGCGGCTGGGACCTCGTCGACCTCGCGCTTGCCGAGACGGTCCTGCACGGCGGAGCGATCCACGCCTTCGCGGGCGAGGACGCGCCGATCGCAGGGGTGGCGGCGATACTGCGCTACTAGCGGTGGGCTACTCGGCGGGCTCGTCGGAGGATGCCTGAGACCGTTTGGCGAAGCGCGGCTTGAGCGCATGGTAAACCGCAGGGGCGAGCGAGATGACGATGACCGAGATCACCATGACCTCGAAGTTGTCGCGAATGAACGGGACCTGGCCCAACAATATACCTGCGGCCACGTAGATCGACGCCCATGCCACTGAGCCGCCGGCCGAATAGGCTACGAAGCGGGGCCAGCGCATCTGCCCGACGCCGGCCATGAACGGCGCGTACGTGCGGATGATCGGAAAGAACCGGGCCAGCGTGACGGTCTTACCGCCGTGCTTGATAAAGAACGCCTCGGTCCGTTCGACATATTCCGGTCTGAGAATCTTGTGTCCCTGACTTGAGCATAAGAGGCGCTTTCCGATGGTCCGCCCAATGAAGTAGTTGGTGTTGTCTCCTAGAACCGCCCCGCACACGACGACGACGATCACGATCCATGGGTCGAGTAGTCCGACACCTGCAAGAGCGCCTGCGGCAAACAGAAGCGAGTCGCCCGGCAGAAACGGCATCACCACAAGACCCGTTTCGCAGAAGATGATCACAAAGATGAGCGTATAGGCCAGCGAGCCGTACTGCTCTATCAACAACTGCAACGTCCCCATGGTGTTGGTGAGCATGCCGACGATCACTTGGACGAAATCCATGGTGCTCCGTTCAAACGCGCGCGGAAAGTCTCGGCAGAGCATACCTCATGCCGCGCACGGGTAGAATCCGATTCACACCCGCTTGAGAGGAACCGTATGGCGACGCCCGCAAGCACTCCTGCTAGGCGACGCATTCGCTGGCTGTGGGCGATACCCGCGCTAGTGCTGGTCGCCTTGATCGGATTCGTCGTATGGGGGCTCACGCCGCTGCGGCCCAATACTGCGGCAATGTCGGCGCTTGAGTCACGCAGCGACGTGACTGTGACCAGCACCTCGGATGGATGGGAGTTTGCGCCGCGCGGGATCGAGCCCACGATCGCGCTCGTCCTCTACTCGGGCGGCCACGTCGACGAGCGCGCTTACGCCCCCCTCGCCCGCGAAATCGCCGGTGAAGGCTACTTGGTAGTCGTCCCGAAGATACCCCTCGCACTCGCGCTGCTCGACATCAACGCCGCCGATAAGGTCCGCGCTGCACACCCCGGCATCGGCACGTGGGTTGTCGGCGGCCACTCGCTCGGCGGAGTCGCAGCCGCGAGCTACGCTGCGGGCCACTTGGGCAACGTGCGCGGCCTCGTGCTGCTCGCCTCGTATCCGGCAGGCAGCACCGATCTGTCGAAGTCGAACCTCGTCGTGCTCTCGGCGGTGGGCAGCCTCGACGCAGTGGTCAACCGCAACTCATTGACGGCGTCCTACGCTCGCCTCCCCGCCGATACTGAAGTCTTCACCATCCCCGGCGGAAACCACGGACAGTTTGGGTCCTACGGCCTGCAGCCAGGCGATCGGGAGGCAGGGATCTCTCCCTCTGAACAGTGGACGATCACTACCGAGGCCATCGACAACTTGCTGCAACGCGCCACAACACCTCGCCAAGAATCGCAATGAGAGGACACACCAGATGAAGGTCGCCATAGCGGGCGGAAACGGGTTTCTCGGCAGGGCGCTAACTGCGGAGTTGCAGCGGGCGGGGCATGACGTGACGTGGCTCACACATCGGCCCGGACGCTTCACGCCGCCGCCGGGAGTGCGCGAGGTGGCGTTCTCCCCGGGAGACGAGGCCGGCGAGTGGACCGGCGAGGTTCTCTCGGCAGACGGGGTTGTGAACCTGTCGGGGTATCCCATCGCCAGCCGCTGGACCGCCGCCAACAAGCCGCTTCTGTATTCCAGCCGCATCGACACCACGCGGGCGCTGGTCGACGTGATCGAGACTGCGAGCATCGGAGGCCGCGGACCCCACGTACTAGTGGGCGCAAGCGCCGTGGGCATTTATGGCGACTGCGGCGACACCATGCTGGCCGAGGAATCCCACACCGGCGGCGACTTCCTGGCCGACCTCGCTGTGGAGTGGGAGGCCGCGGCCCTTCGCGCCGAGTCCGTCGGCTGCCGAGTGGTCACGATCCGCACCGGCATCGTGCTTGGCACAGAGGGCGTCCTGCCGCGCATGCTGACGCCGATGCGAATGTTTGTGGGCGGGCCTATCGGCGATGGGGGCCAGTGGGTGAGCTGGATCCACGCCGCCGACGTCGTGGGGCTGTACCGTCACGCGCTCGAGACCGAGAGCCTCTCTGGCCCGGTAAACGCATGCGCTCTGGAGCCCGTGACGATGCGGGAACTTGCCCGCGCGCTCGGCCGAGAAGTGAACCGGCCGTCGTGGCTGAAGGTGCCGCGCTTCGGGCTGAAACTCATCCTCGGCGAGGTGGCAAACTACATGGTGATGAGCCAGCGCATGTCCGCCGAGAAGGCCCTCGAGAGCGGATACCGGTTCCAGTTCGCGGGCCTCGATGACGCGCTTGCCGATCTTGTGCGCGCACGTATGTGACGCGCGGGGCATTCATGAGGCATACTGCAAGCATGACATTCAGAGAACTCGGACTAGACGAAGAGATCCTCGCCGCAATCGAGGAAATGGGCTACACAGATCCGACGCCAATCCAGCGTGAAGCGATCCCGCTGGTGCTTGCCGGTCGCGACGTCGTTGGCGCCGCACAGACCGGCACCGGCAAGACGGCGGCGTTCGCTCTCCCCCTCATGCAGCGCATCGGACGAGGCAATGGCAACCCGATCGCGCTCATAGTCTCCCCCACCCGCGAACTCGCCCAGCAGATCGAGAAGGTCGCCGCCGTCGTGGGCAAACAGACCGGTCAGCGTACCTGCATCGTCGTTGGCGGCGTGAAGTACGAACCACAGGTCAAACGCCTCAAGGACGGCGTCGACATCCTGGTCGCCACGCCGGGCCGCCTCATCGATCTTCACGACCGCAAAGACGCCGACCTGTCGCAGGTGCAGGTGCTGGTTCTTGATGAGGCAGACCGCATGCTCGACATGGGCTTTTGGCCCAGCGTCCGCAAGATCCTCGCGTACCTCCCCAAGGACCGCCAGAACCTGCTGTTCTCGGCGACGCTTTCCGAAGACGTCATGAACATCGTCAGCCGAATGCTCCACGACCCGGCCTACATCGAGATCGCTGTGCGCGGCACCACCGCCGAGGGCGTTGAGCAGGCCATCATGCCGGTCGAGCAATCGCAGAAACCGGAACTGCTTGCGGGCGTGCTCGCACGGCGCGGCGCCGACCGCGTGCTTGTCTTCACGCGCACCAAGGTCCGCGCCGACATGATCGAGACGATCTTGGCACGCATGGGCGTCACGGTAGGCGTCATGCACGCCGACCGCAATCAGGCCCAGCGCCAGAAGGCGCTCGACGACTTCCGCCAAGGAAAGTGCGAAGTCCTTGTCGCGACCGACATCATCGCCCGCGGCATCGATGTCACCGACGTCACTCACGTCATCAACTACGACGTGCCCGAGAACCCCGAGGACTACGTCCACCGCATCGGCCGCACCGCGCGAGCGGGCGCCAGCGGCTATGCGCTCACGTTCGTGGGCCCGGATGAGATCACGCAACTGCGCGAGATCGAGTACATGCTGGGCAAGAACCTGCCCGTCGAGGACCTCGAAGGCTTCCCCTACCGGGACGGCCGCATCATCCCCTTCGAGAACCGGCCGACCACCAAGAAGGCGCGCAGCGTCTTCGGCGGCAAGGTAAGCGGCAGCAGACGGGGCAGTCGAAGGCTGTAGCGCAGAGCCGTCGCCACCTACACGCTCAAGTCCCGCCTGTCGTAGAAGCGGTAGGTCCCGGCTATCGAGAGCACCACAATCGCCGCCGAGAGAACCACATACACGGGGTCCAGCCGACCGTCGGTGAGCAGGGTCAGGGCATCGAAGTACTTGAATGGCGTGAAGTACCCCAGAATGTCCAGCTTGTCACTCATGTTGACGAGGTACGACAGGAGAAACGTCAAGAAGAGTACCGAAGTCGCTATCGAAGCGGCGGCCTTCGGCTTCCTGCTGATTCCACCGGCTACCGCGCCGATCGAGAAGAAGATCATCTGCAGAAAGAACAGTCCCGCCATCAACACGAGGACGTCGCGCGTTATCGACCCGCCCTTGTTGAAGTAGTCCACGAAGTAAAGTGACGATGCCGTGGTCACAACGTTGAACACGACCACGTTGACCAACCCGGCCGAAAGCTTCGAAGTGACGACCTTGCTTCGGGAGATCGGCTTGGCGAAGAGGAACTCCGAGGTCTTGTCGCGCTCCTCTTTCGCAATGAGGTCCGAACCCAGCAGCGCAGCATGTACGGCGCCCATGAGCGCGATGTAGAGGAACAGCACGCCAAAGAAGCCGCTTGCTGTGCCAAGGTCAAAACCGCTCATGCCAAAGACGATCTGCACCGTTTTGGGCAGCGCGTTCAGGATCTCATTGACCGACTGCCCCGCAGCCTCATAGGCGGCGTACTTGGCCATTCCCGATGCGACCAAAGCGAACATGCCGAGGCTCCAGAAGAACAGTGCCTTGCGGTGCGATTTCATTTCGCGAACGAATATATTCATACCATCCACCTAAGAAGAGGCTCGCACATCTCTTTTGACATAGATCGCGAAACTGGCGGCAATCGCGACAACAAACACGATCGCCCCGAGCACCAGAAACTTGCTTTCGAACGCTCCGTGCCGGATGACATAGCTTGTGTCGAAGTATTTGAATGGAGTGATGTACTTCACGCTGTCATTTCCGAGGATCGCGCCAAGCGTGCCGATGATGTAGAACGTGAACACAGTGGGTAGCGAGACGGAGATGACGGACTTCACCTTGGGGATCACCACTCCGAAAAGCGCTCCAAGCGCTAGGAACATCATCTGTACCAGAGTCAGCGTGGACGCGAGCAAGAAGAACTTGTCGGCCGCAAAGCTCGCCGTGGATACGGACAGCGCCGTAACGTACGAGACCGCAAAGAAGACGGCGTCGGTGGCCAGCAGCATCAAGAATGCCGCCGCCAACTTGCTCGTCACCACGTGAGAACGCGTGATGGGCTTTGACAGCAGGAAGTCTGCCGTCTTTCCGGCGACCTCCTTGGAGATGATGCCGGTTCCAAGGCTCATGGCCTGGATCGCTCCCGCTAGAACGGCGAAGCTCAAGAGATAGCCGTAGAACCCGTATATCGAGAAGAAATCCGCAGTCGAGATGCTGAGCGCAAGCTTCACGGCAGCCGGAAGCTGATCGAACAATTTCGTTGTAGCTTCGACGTCTCTCGTGAAAGCGGGGAAAAGAGACAGGAACACGACGACGATGGCCGCCAGCGATACGGCCCAGATGATGGTCGACTTCCTGTAGGCTCGCAACTCGCGGAGGAATAGATTCATTGCTAGTCCTCTTTTTGGTAGTAATGCAGGAATATCTCTTCCAGATCCGGTTCCTCAACCAGCAGATCGGTGAGATCGATTCCCGAGAGCTTCTGCAGCATCTCGTTGATGTGGCCGCGGTATAGGAAGCTTGCCGTGTTCTTGACGACAACCAAGTCGCTGACGCCATCGATGCGGAAGTCGGCGTCGTTTGCCGGGACAGCTGTCTCAAGCTTGAAGCGCTTAGTGCTGTTCTCCATCAGCGTGCGGATCTGCTCGACCTTGATGATGGTTCCCTCTTTGATGATAGCGACCTTGTCACAAAGCTTCTGCACCTCGCTCAAGATGTGCGAGGAGAACAGAATGGTCGCACCCTTCTGATTCTCTTCTCTCAGCAAGTGGAAGAACTGCTGCTGGATCAGCGGATCAAGCCCGCCCGTCGGTTCGTCCAGGATTATCAGCTTCGGCTCGTGAAGGAGCCCTTGGATGATGCCGACCTTCTTCTTGTTGCCGTATGACAGATCGTCGATCTTCTTCTTCAGGTCAAGGTCGAAGAGATCGGCTAGGTATCTGAGCCGCTTCTCCATGAACTCCCTGTCCTTCTTGTAGAAGCTGGCCGAGTACCGCAGAAGCTCAATCGCCTTCATGTCGTCGTAGTAGAACACCTCCGACGGCAGATAGCCGATCTCCTGCTTGATCTCCGGGCCAAACTTGATCACGTCTTTGCCAAAGACCTCGGCCGAGCCGCTCGTGGGATAGATGAGTCCCAGAAGGGTTCTGATCGTAGTGGACTTCCCGGCGCCGTTTGGTCCGATGAAGCCGAATACTTCGCCCTCTTCGACCAAGAGGTCGACGTCGACGATCCCTCTGGACTTGCCGTAGGACTTGGTGAGCTTCTTGGTCTCAATAGCGGGCATGTCTCAGCTCCTCTTTCTAGCGATTCTTCCGCTATATTCCCTACTTGACCCGCACCGCCATGCCGTCGGCAAACTGCGTGCTTCCCGTGGGCAGCGCGACCACCGTTCCTGCCGTGAGGCCTGAGAGCACCTCGGCACGCGCCTCTGTGATGGCGCCCAGGGT
>JAAXUF010000020.1 GCA_013336165.1 Coriobacteriia bacterium | reverse complement strand
TCCATAGGCCGGGCTTTCCCTCGATGATCGTGAGTTTCGGTGTGCCGTCCTCGTTGGTTGCAACCGGCTCCCAGTTCCACAGCGGGTCGACCTCGAGGAGACGCATGGTCACGCCGGCATGCCCGACGTATGAGAGGTGCACGCAGGGGAATGCGTGGTAGCCGCCACACTCCTCGCACCGCTTGTAGGCGTCCCGCGGAATGACGTACTTCCCGTTCTCCTGGACCTTCTGCCCGGTGAACCTCGGAAGCAGCTCGATCTGATTCAGCTCAAATGGCGCACTGAGGGCTTTCAGGGCCTCGGCAAGTGTGGCGTCGGTCATTGCTTGGCTTCCTTCCGATTCCTCCGGGTGATGGCGGTGATGCGGTGATGGCACTCGTCACACAGGCAGCGGAGATTCGAGACGCTGTTGTCTCCCCCGTCGATGAGAGCGACGTTGTGATGGGCTTCCCATGGCACGCCCAGCGGGAAGAGATGGCCTTTGAGTTCGGCCCCGCATCCGGAGACTTCGCACACTCCGCCGACGAGTTCGTAGCGAGCCTTGCGGTTGCGGAGGTACTCACCACGGGCGTAGTTCTTGCGATGTGGTTGGGACTTGAGGCGCTGGGCCTCGGTGCGCTCAGGGAGTGGAGCGGGCTTGCACTTCGGGCAGTAGCTCCCGGAAGGGATCCTGATTCCACAGCGGACGCAGGGTCGAGGGAATGTCATTCGACTGCCCTCAGTCCTGTGTAGGAAGCTCTAAGGGCTTCGCGAACTGAGGCTGGATCGGTGTCGTCCACCGTATCCACAGTGTCCACAGGCTTTACTATTAGGTCAGTAGAGGACAGGACAGGACAGGTCAGGACAGGGGGACTTGTAAGCGGGTTGTACAACTGTTGTACAACGGTTGTATGCTCGTAGTGACCCTTGCGCCAGTCCTTGTCGTTGCCTACCCATGTCACCCAAGAAGGCAGAGGAACGTCGGGAGCCTGCGGATTTCGCGGGTTCTCGTGTACCGCCATCGCCGGGATGTAGAGGTAGTCTTTCCCGCTGATTTGGTAGCTGACTAGCTTGCCTTCTGCGATCAGCTCGTCGCGCCATGTCTCGAATTGCTCGACGCTCATGTCTTGGTCAAGAGGAGACGGCCATGCCGTCAGCTTCACCGAAAACATGTCGTCCTCGAGGCAGCAGGAGTCTTCGGCGCAAGCCCAGAGGGATCGGTAGAAGTCGCGCTTGTCTCGTGGCCAACGGCAGAGGTCTCCGTCAGTCCAGAAGGTGGCCTTGGTCCAACGATTACGGAGCCTCATTACTGAACTACCCCGGCTGTGATCTCAACTACAGGGATATCCAGGGCTTCCGCGATCAGGCGGATCGTGGATCGCCTGACTTGCTCTCCTCGGATTGCTCGATAGATAGTCAGCTTGTTGATGCCGGTTTGTTTCGACAGCCACGCCGCGTCGATACACAGCTCGGCCATACGTGCATCAGCCCTATCGGGATCGATCAGCACGATCCTCTTAGTCATCGTTCAATCACCGTCGCATGCTCCTCTGCTTTTTCGTCGAGCCACTTAGTCAGCGCCGACACTGGTATGCGGATCGTTCGCCCGAACTTGAGATAAGGGATCGCATCGCGCTTTATGAGGTCTTCGTAGAGCGCGTTCTTGCTGATACCGATAGCCGCAGCAGCCTCTTCGACCGTAAGAGCTAAGCGTTGAACCGGGGCGACATAGACAATCTCTGGCTGGTCTCTATCTGGCACGTCGTCCTCATTCCTAGCACAAGATTCTGTCTCTGTAACGTTGTACCCATCTTAGAAGGTTGTGGAACATTGTGCAAGGATTGATATATAATTCTGGGTATAGACGTGTCAGACCACCTCCGTATTCTGTGAGTGTTTCGGGCACGACGTGACAGATAGGGACATATAGTGCTAGACTCACGAGAAGCGGGGGACAGAACGTGATTACGGAGGCTGAATACATGGAGGATCAATTGGATCGGGAATCTCTGAATGAGCCGGTACCGGAGACGGCATTTATCGATTTGGAAGAACTTTCACAGCGGGTGATGATCGCGCGGATTCGGAAGGGTATGAGATCGGTGCCGCCACTGCTTGAGGCAATCGAGCAATACGTGAGCGACCATCATCTCGACAAGGGAATATCTCGTGGCGTCATGTACCGCATCGAGCGCGGGGTCTATAACCCGAGCGCCGACGAGTTGGTCCTTCTAACGCGCGTGCTTGAGCCCGAGGGCGGCATGGAGTACTTCATGCCGTTCAAGAGAGGTGTTGAGTAACATGCGTCGCGCCCTTGGGTCAGTCACCCAAGTGAAGGGCAAGAAGGGCGTCTACCGCATCCGTGTTGAGCGAGATCGCGATCCGGTCACGCGCAACCGCAGATGGACTGACCATACGTTCCGTGGGACACGGAAGGACGCCGAGGAGGAGCTTGACCGCATCCTTGAATTGGCCGGACTTGTCGCGCCGTCGGGGAACGTGACGCTGAAGGAATATCTCGACAAGAGATACATCCCCTATTGCGACAGCCGCATTGGCAGTGGCCTCAGAAAGACCACCGTTGAAGGCTACAAGAGCAAGATCGCCGTGCACATCAATCCACGGATCGGGCACTTGCGGCTCCAGAAGGTTACACGCCACACGATAGACACATGGACGGCTCAGATGGTCTCAGACGGGGTGAAGCCGCAGACTGCGGCTCACGCCTACTCCGTTCTCAGACACGCCTTGAGACAGGCTGTCGCCTGGGACATGATCGAGAAAGATCCGTCAGCCGGAACTCATGCTCCTAAGGTATCCTGCTGCGAGATCATCGTCTTGGATCTTGACCAGTTCAACGCAATGCTTGACGCCTTTTCCGGGACAAGGCTTGAGCTCGCAGTGTCCCTGGCTCTCGGTCTAGGCATCAGACGTAGCGAGGTATGTGGGCTGGACTGGAAAGACATCGAACTGACTGCGCCCGTCAAGAAGGAACTACCCGAGCAAGACATTCCAGCACAAGCAATCGTCTACATCAGACGTGGGCGCCATCAGGTAGGATCAGAGGATTGGTACTCAGAACCGAAGTCGAAGAAGAGCCACCGCGTGTTGATCGCTCCAGCCTTCCTCGCAGACGTCCTCTGGAAGGCGCGCGGAATCGGGCCGGTAGTGCCCATGAAGCCGGACCAGCTGCGGAGGGCATACCAGCACGACATGAAAGCCCTCAACCTGCCGTGGATACCACTGCGCTATCTGCGCAACACGCACTGCACACTCATGAGCGAGGCTGGGGCAGACGCGAAGTCGATTGCGGATCACTCCGGGCACGACACCTCAGAAGTCACTGAGCGCCGCTACATCCGCCCGCGTCTCATCATCGAAGAACCGTACGCCGCCAAGGTGCAGACACTGCGCCGACCCCACAACCACCCCACAAGTGCTAGGGATAAGCAGGTATCAGCAGGGATGGAATGAAGCGAAGCGCCATGTATTACCTGCGGTTTAGTCCCTATCCGTCACTCGTGGTAGGCAATAAATAGGTTTCCTAAACCTGGTGTCGGACGTTCGAATCGTCTCGGGGGCACCACGGAAGACCGCAGAAGGGCGAGGGTATTACTCCCCCGCCCTTCTGGTGAGTTGGAGCTCAATCTCGCGACTGCTACGGAAATGCTACGCAGCCATTCTTGCCGGCGAGTCCCTCTGCGAAATCCACGATCCCGTTTGGAGGACAAGAGGCCGCGGTTCCCCTCCCTCCAAACGGGCATCTGTCTCCAGCTATAGGCCAGGAAGATATGTGTTTACCGCATGTTCTGCGGCCCAAACCCCGGTCGAGCGCGCCCAGCACTGCGTCGAACCGGGAGCAATGGACACGTCGTAGCATCCGCCGAAGATTGCCCCCGCATCTCCGCCTCCAGCATACAATCCAAGAACCCTCTTCCCTTCTCGGGTCAGTACGCGCGCATGTTCGTCGACCCTAAGACCGTTGACACTTGCGTAGTAGGCAAGCATGGTCTTGCAGCCATAGAACGGTCCGACCGAGACCTTCCGCATGTACTTCTTTGGATGCAGAAAGTCGGCATCATAGCCTTTGTCACAGTACTGGTTCCATGTGTTGACCGTTTCCACGAACGTATCGGGGTCAATCTCCAAGGCATCAGCCAAACCTTTGAGAGTGTCTGATCTGACAATTCGCGGATGATCCCGAGTGAGTCCCTTCTCGATCTCTTCAAGGAAACCTGGAACTGGGACATTGGCAACGAAATAGTTGCTGCGCTTCGTGACCGGGCCCTCGGTCTGAATGTGTTTGACGAAAGCAGTGTCAAAAACGGTGAAGATCTTAGGCTGGAGAGCACCTGCGTTGCCACTGAGCGTCCAGTCGTTGATGATACTTTCGTCACAGAACCGTTCGCCATCCTGATTGACCCATATTTGATCGGCCTGATTGCAGCCGCAGATCACTAGAGCGGACTTGTTGAAATGGCCAGGCAATACAGGGCTGCAGAAGTTGATGGCCTCTGGATGATGGAGCGCAGCATCAACAGACAGCCCCATCTTGATACCATCGCCTCTTTGGGAGCCCATTGAGCCGTACGCGATAAGATTGTCATAGTTGTAGTGCGTGTACTCTTCGAACATTTCTTTGTTGGCCGCAAAGCCCCCCGTGGCGATTACGACAACCGGGGTGGTGACTTTCAAGCGGTTTCCGTTCAGGCGACTGCATATCACTCCGGCCACTGAACCATCGTTGTTGACCACGAGTTCCTCTGCGCGCGCATTGAAGATGAATGTCACGCCGAGACCTTTGGCGAATTCATACATGGTCGCCATTGCCTGCTGCCCTCCGCCGAGGTACTTCCCGGGCACAGCGGGATTCATCTGAACGCCGACTTCACTCACCGCCCAAGTCTGAACTCTCAGAGAATCGTTGCAGAACTTGCGAACCACGCGGAAGTTTACCGCTCCTTTGTGGTACTCAACGAAGGCGGCGACTGCCTTTTCGATGGCTGCGGCGTCGCCTGCCTTCCATGTCGCTTCCACGTACTTTGAATTGCCACCCACCCCGTTTTCCGTCAGTACTTCGACAACAATAACCTTGGCCCCAAGTTGAGCAGCACGAATGGCCGCGCTCATTCCTGCGGTACCGGTGCCGCAGACGACTACTTCTGCGTCAAAGAACTCGGTGGGCGTGAAGCCAGTCTTCTTCGTATCCTCATTGTCTCGTGAGCATCCGACGATGCTCGTACCGATGACGCCAGCGCCCGCCAGCGCGGCACCGACCAAGAAGCTGCGCCTAGAAAGACCGGCAGTGACTTCATGTGTGCCTTCCTCCATTGTGTGCCTCCCTCTACTCATACCCAAGCCAGCCGTCAGGGACTGCAACTTCATGACACTCGGCGCACTTCAGAATTGACTGGCTGTGCATGCTATGACAGCTGAGACAGTCGGCATCTCCCCTGTGGTTGTTGTGTGGGTTGTAGATGCCTGTCGTGTTGTAGACGGTCACCTTGCCAGTCCAATCGGATGTGGCCTCGACGATCTCATCCCAGTCATGACACGAGAGACAGAACTCCCTGGTCCCGATTGTGACATCGCCAAAAGCGTAGTCACCCCGCACGTAGGCAAGCGCTTCACGCAACTGCTGGCCCAAAGTGGCCTCGTGACAGTCAAGACACTTGACGTTCGCAGCAGAGTGCTTCGTTATGAGAAGGTCATTGTCGTCCGAGTAGAAACCAGCGACGTACGAACCCATGGCCTTGTGACAGACAGTGCTGCAGAAACTTGGTGACTTATGCCAAGCTAGCCCACCTACAACGAGCGCGCCCACAAGGATCACGGCAACGCCAACCCCGATGTATAGCTTGCGCCTGCCATGTGGATTACGCGAAGACTCACTCTCTACTCTCGTGCTAACCGACTGAGCCTCACCGACCTCCGTCTTATCGCTTTCCATAGAACGCCCTCCTCCGATTCTGCCTGACTCCCGATTTCGGAATACTGTTGCGCTCGCCGCTCGTGCTTCTCCTCTCCTCCAGACACCGTGTGCATACAGCTTTGTCGATCCATCGTGTGGGAGACGAGACGACCTGACACCCCGCAAAATGTGACGTCTTGGGTGAGAGGCACCCTTACAAAATGTGAGGCGGCCGATCCGACCTGAGATGAGCATCCTGGAGTCCAGCTCTACTCGATATGGAAGAGCCAGAAATGGAACGTTCCAGCTTCGCAGAGGTGCAGTCGCCGATATTCTCGGACCTCTGACTTCGATTGACGAGGACTACTGCCCTGTCTGACTTCAAGGTTGAAATGCAACACCTGCTCTGACGCGGGTAGAACTCGGTCCCGGTGGCCTTGCGTGGAACTCGCTGCCGTTGTCTGAGGTGATCGTCGTGACTCGTCCGCGGTGCGCGTTGATGAGTTCGACCGTGCGCGCGGTGGTGTCGGCAGCACAGTGCCGTTCCAGCTTACCCATCACCAGATAGCCCGTCTTTCGCTCCACCATTGTCACCACCGTGTGCATCGCTTGTGAGTCTCTCTTGACCGTATCTATCTCCCAATGCCCTATCACTTCTCGGCTCTCAACTTCCGGCGGTCGTTCGGAAATGTGCCGTTTGCCTGCGAGTCTTCCGCGTGAGTCGTAGGAGCGGTAGCGTTTTCGGCGCTTCTTGGATGACTGCCGCATGTGTTTCCAGAGATCTCCGCCTGCATCTTGGGAATGGCCACGCGGAGGGACAGCAAACGCAGGCTAGAATGCCTCTCGCCTTGCGTGACTTCAAAGCCAGTTGGCAAGGTGGCATTACCCATTCACCCTGCGGCCTATCTCATGGCTACCTTGAGTACTATCCTGAGCAAGTGGCTAGAAACCTCTAGGAGTCTTGCGCCGATACGAGGGGTGAACGCATGGCATCGAGAGATAGGATTCGCCTTACTCTTGCAACCCTTGGCTTGGGACTCTACTGGCCCTTCTTTCGACAGTCGGATTTCTGCTTACTGTTCCTGAACTACTCGGACCAGTACAACTCCGCAAGGACCTCCTTCTATATGGTGATGACCTCGCTGGTGTTCCTGATTGCCGTTGCCGTCCTCTTTCGCCAACGACTCGAACCCTGTCTTCTCACGAGACGTAGACTCGTACTGTTGCTTGCGGGAGCAGGGATGCTCGGAGAAGTGCTCGTCTTCATTGCCCCCTTGTGCGGCTTAGCGGCCGCGAGTCTATGGGGTCTTGGGATCTTCTGCGTCGTCCTCAGCTACACAACGCTCACCTTCGCTTGGGCCAGTACACTAGTGCGCGTAGACAATAAGGCTGCATTCATCTGTATCGCGGTCTCATTCCTGCTCAGCGCAGTTCTTTCCTTGGGTACGTTCTCGAGAACCCAGCCGATACGGACGATATATGTTCTGTTCAGTCTCGTATCACTTGCAGGCTCCGCACTGCTCTGGTATCACTCTCCACCGAAAGACGCGTACAAACCGAGTTTCTCATTTGGGTTATTACGAAAACTCCCACTGGGCCTTCTGGGTGTTCTTGCCCTTTTCGTTCTGGGAGGTAGGCTCATTCAAGGCTTGGTTATTCAGGGTAATTTCACCCTTGCGGAACGAGTGGAAACGACTGTGATCATCCTCGGAGTTGTACTCTTCAGCATACTGTTGCTGCGGAGAAAAGCAGGGCACGCCCCTAGGATTCAGCCGAGTTGGATTCTGCTAGTCATTCTGTTTCTCTTAGCGGCATTCTCGGTTGTTCTCTTAGATGCCTTGGATTCGAGACTACTCCGCATGGGATTGGGAATCGTCGTAGCGGGAGTAGACTGCTTCGAGATAGTGATCTGGATAGTATTGTGCAATGAAGTTCACAAGAATCAGCTCTCATCTGTATTGGTCTTTGGGCCGTCTCTTGTCGCGGTGAAAGTCGTGCCGACGCTGCTGAACCGCTATTTCATTCCGGGACTTGCCCGCAGTCTTGAACCATCGGCCACAGAGTATCTATCCGTCTTCATCACGGCAACGGTCGTGATACTGGTTTCCGCAGTACTCCTGTTCCTAAGCTCACCGGCCTCTCGAAAGAGACACGTCAACTTTGGGGAAGACCCCCAGTCTCGGCGGGATATGTGCATGACAATTGCGAAAAGAGCAGGTCTAACTGGCCGCGAGACCGAGATCATGTTTCTGATTTCTCAGGGGCATAGTTTCAAGAGAATGGCGAACATGCTCTTCCTCGTGCCGGGAACCGTTCGCGGACACTCACAGAGCATCTATCGCAAGCTGGGAATCAACACGAAGCAGGAACTGATTGACTTGGTTGACGAACGTCAGACAGAAGCCAGTTATGGCTCCCGAAGTACTATTCAATACACACGTAACGAGCGCCGCCTCGTGCCTGATACGCATAACTGATGATCGACGTCGCGAAGAGGCCTCCTCTCTAAGATGCCCGCTCCCGGTCAGAACCGGTGGCCACTTGGCCCAATATTTCCGTGACCTGGCCTAGCCGCCGACTTGGGCTAGATCCGGCTCCGACAGATGACCAGTTCCTCTGTGATGACTCACGCCCGTCACCTACTCCCGCACATGGATACTATGGCGATCCTCGTATCGCGCTGATTCCGCACTTGAAGCAGTTGTGTTCACCTGAATCTGCTACGGAAATGCTACGGGGCTCAGATAATCCACCGTTTGGCAGGGTATCCGAGCACAACCACGGTGCGAACCAAAAGGCAGGTCAGGGTCCGTAATCGCCCCTAACGGCAGGCTTCCTAAACCTAGTGTCGGCTGTTCGAACCAGCCCGGGGGCACCACAGAAGACTGCAGGTCGGCGAGGAACCACTCCCGCCGACTTCATGTTTGCGCCCTACACTCTCCCGACCTTCACTCCCAGCCGCCGCACCGCGTCCCTGATCGACTTCGCTCCTGCCACCTCGGCACACGTGAGCGCCACATGGGCGCATGCCTCGGCATCGGACGTTGCATCGTGGTGTCGCAGGGCGATGCCGCAGTGGTCGCACATCGCATCGAGCGTGTGGCGGCGCAACTCCGGAAACGCGGCTCGAGACAAGCCGACCGTGCAGACGTACTCGTGAGCGGGATTCGGCAGCTCGAAGGAGCCGAGCAGCGCTCGCAGTACGCGCACGTCGAATACGGCGTTGTGCGCCAGCAGCGGCCCCTCGGCAAGGATGGGTTGGAGCTCGAACCATACCTCACGGAAGTCCAGGGCGAGCTCGGTGTCCTCGGGGCTTATGCCGTGGATAAGCATGTTGCGGTACTCATACTCGTTGAACGGCGGCTGGATGAGCCAAGATCGGCGATCAGCCACGCGGCCGTCGCGCACGATGGCGACGCCGAGGGCGCAGGCGCTGGTCGCCTCGCGCGTCGCGGTCTCGAAGTCGATGGCGACCCAGGTCTCGGACGAAGAAGTCGCGGCCACGCGCTACCCCAGCACCCAGTTGAACAGGTAGCCGATCAGCATGATCGTCACGGCGTTGATCCCCACGAACACGGCGATGAGCTTGGGCTTGATGACCTTGCGCAGGATGATGAGCTCCGGGATCGAGAGGGCGGTGACCGCCATCATGAAGGCGAGCACCGTCCCCATCGCGACGCCCTTCTCGGTCAGCACGCTCACCAGCGGAATCACGCCGGCAGCGTTGCTGTAGAGCGGAATCCCCACGAGGACCGCCACGGGGACCGCGAATGGGTTGCTCGGCCCGGCCCATCGGGCGAGTGCGTCGGCCGGAATGTAGCCGTGCATGGCCGCGCCGACCGCGATGCCACCCACCACGTACGGCCACACCTTGCCGACGATCTCGGCGACGTATCCGCGCGCGTAGGCGAACCGCTGCGCCCACGTCATCGTCGGCATTTCGCTCTCGCCCAGGCGGATCGCGCGGACGTACTCCTCGACCTGGTCCTCGAGCCCCAGCTTGCCGATGATGATGCCGCCCACGATCGCGACGGCGAGGCCGCACACGAGGTAGAGCGCCGCGATCTGCCAGCCGAACATCCCCAGCAGCAGGATGAGCGCGACTTCATTGACCATCGGGCTCGCGATGAGGAATGAGAACGTCACACCTAGCGGCACGCCGCTCTCAACGAAGCCGATGAACAGCGGTACCGCCGAGCATGAACAGAACGGCGTCACCACGCCGAGCAGTGCCGCGAGCACGTTGCCGGCGTAGAGGCGCGAGCGCGACAGGAACGCGCGGGTCTTCTCGGGCGGGAAGAACGACCTGATCAGGGCCACGGCGAACACGATGACCACGAGTAGGAGCAGGATCTTGGGGACGTCGTAGAAGAAGAAGTCGACCGAAGACCCCAGCTTGCTGTCCGGCGACAGGCCGAGAAGACCGTACGCGATACGGTCGGCAAGCCACTGCAGCGGAGCGAAGATGTCGAAGGACACTGTGAGCAGCTACTTCGCGGAGTCGCGCAGTACCGCGACCACTTCCGCAAGAGACGGCACTCGGCCCGAGATCTTGACCTGCTCGTCGACTACGAGTGCCGGAGTCGACATGACGCCATAGCCCATGATCTGTGCGATGTCGGTGACGTGAAGAACCTCTGCGTCCAGGCCGAGATCAGCGACGGCCTGCGCAGCGAGAGCCTCAAGCTTCTGACAGTTGGCGCATCCGGAACCGAGCACTTTGATTACCATTGGACTCTCTTCCTCGTGTTGAGTGGCTCTCTTCAGAGCGCGCTGATCTCCGTCTTGACCGCTTCCAATGCGTCGCGTCGAAGCGTGTAGTACGCCCACTTGCCGTCGCGGCGCATCCCCACGAGACCCGCCTCCGTCAGCGCGCTCATGTGATGCGAGATCGTTGACGCGGCAAGCCCCATCCGCTCGGCAAGCTTGCAGCCACAGAGTTCCTCCGCACCGCAACACGTCTTGCCGGCATCGGGAGTCGATTCGCCGAGGATGCGCAGAATCTCGCGACGCTGCGCCGAGGCGAGCGCGCGGAACGCGGCGTCGACTTGGAGGCCGAGCGGGGCTGCGGATGGTTCGGTCTGCACTGGATAATCCTCACTTCGATACTTATCGAATTGAGAGTAGACGCTGCGTGTCCTCGAGTCAAGGCGCTCGTGTTCTGAGTCTGCGAGTTGGCGGCTTGCCTACGCCTCGGCAGGCGCCGTTGCCGCCCCATCAAGCGTCGGCCGGATTGCCGCGGCCTTCTCGGCGGCAGCCGAGGAAGCCGCTTCGCGCATGTCGCGGTTCTTGAACGCGACAGCAAGCATGAGCTTGATGCGATTGAGCTGGTTGACCTCACTGGCACCCGGATCGTAGTCGATCGGCGTGATATTGGACTCGGGGTAGCGTCGGCGCAGCTCGCCGATCATGCCCTTGCCCGTCACGTGATTGGGTAGACAGGCGAACGGCTGCACACACACGATGTTGGGCGTGCCGGTCTCGATGAGCTCCATCATCTCGGCGGTGAGGAACCAGCCTTCTCCGCTGCGATTGCCGGTGGAGACGACGCCGTCCACGAGACCAACCTTGTGGTAGATCGATGCGGGAGCTTCGAATCGCTCGCTGGCCTCCAGTGCTCGGCGTGCTTCCTTGCGGGCGTTCTCAAGGTAAGCGATGAGAATGCGGCCGGTGAGGAGTTTCTTGCGGCCCATTTTCATGACCTTGTAGTTGAAGATCGAGTTGTAGCCCTTGAACAGGAAGAAATCGAGCAGATCGGGAATGACCGCCTCGGCGCCTTCGTGCTCGATCAGCTTGACGACGTTGTTGTTGGCCGCGGGGTGGTACTTCACAAGGATCTCGCCGACGATGCCGACTCTGGGTTTCCTGGCACCCGAGATCTCGAGCGTGTCAAAGTCCCGCACGATCGCCCGGATGTTCGCCTTGAACGCCCGCTTGTCACCGGAGATGACCGTCTCCTTGCAGCGCGGAATCCACTCACGCAGCAGCGCGTCGGCCGAGCCGGGCACAACCTCATACGGACGGACGCGGTGCAGACAGCGGCTGAGAAGGTCGCCGTAGACGACGGCGTCGATCGCCTTCTTCAGAATGCTGGGCGACATCTTCCAGCCGGGATTCTTCTCGAGGCCTGCTGTGTTGACCGAGACGACCGCGACTTCGGCAAAGCCCGCTTCGCGGAGAGCCTTGCGCAGCAGCCCGATGTAGTTGGTCGCTCGGCAACATCCGCCGGTCTGTGTGATCGCGACCGATGTGCGGCTCAAGTCGTATCGGCCAGACTGTAACGCCTGCAGAAGCTGGCCGATCACGACGATCGACGGGTAGCAGGCGTCGTTGTTGACGTACTTGAGGCCCTCGTCGATGGCTTCCTGGTCGACTTCAGGAAGGAGTTCGAACCGGTAGCCTTGTGACGCCATGACCTCCTCGAGGAATTCGAGGTGGATCGGCGCCATCTGCGGCGCGAGGATGGTATGCGTCTGCTTCATCTCGGTCGTGAACAGCAGTCGCTTGTGCCCGGTCACGGGCACCGGGGGCGCCACGCTCTCCCCGCGCTCCTCGATCGCCGCCTTCAGCGATCTGACGCGAATGCGAGCCGCCCCGAGGTTGCTCTGCTCGTCGATCTTCAGGTTCGTGTAGATCCGGCCATGTGCGTGCATCAGCTCCTGCACCTGGTCGATCGTCACCGCGTCGAGTCCGCAGCCGAACGAGTTGAGCTGGATGAGCTCGAGCTTGGGGTTCTTCGCCACCACGCCAGCCGAGGCGTAGAGCCGGGTATGGTACATCCACTGGTCGACGATGCGAAGCGGCCTCACCGCATCGCCGAGATGCGCGACGGAGTCCTCGGTGAGTACCGCCGCCCCAAAGCCAGTGATCATCTCGGGGATTCCGTGGTTGATCTCCGGATCGAGGTGGTACGGGCGTCCCGCGAGCACGAGCCCTCGGCCACCTGTCTTCGCAAGCCAGCCGAGAACCTCCTCGCCCTTGGCGCGCACCTCACGCTTGAACTCGGCATCCTCGGCCCATGCGGCATCGACAGCCGAGGCGATCTCAGATTTGGAGATGCCGAGCGGCCCGAACTGCTCGGCGAGGGCGATCTTGAGGCGCTTGGCGTCGTCGTAGGGCAGGAAGGGGTTCATGAAGGTGATGCCGTTCTCGCGCAAGACCTCCATGTTGTTCTTGATGACCTCGGGATACGAGATGACCATGGGGCAGTTGTAGTGGTTGTTCGCGCTGTCCTTCTCGCGCCGCTCCCAGATGATGCACGGGTAGAAGATGCGCTTGACTCCGGCGTTTACCAGCCACTGGATGTGCCCGTGGGCAATCTTGGCCGGATAGCATGCGGATTCGGAAGGAATCGTCTCGCTGCCCAGCGCGAAGATGTCCTTCGACGACTCGGCGGACAACTGAACGCGGTAGCCAAGCTTGGTGAAGAACGTGAACCAGAACGGATAGTTCTCGTACATGTTGAGCACACGCGGAATGCCGATCGTGCCGCGCGGGGCCTGCGCCTCGGAGAGCGGTTCATAGGCGAAGAGGCGCTTGTACTTCCAGTCGAAGATATTGGGGATGCCCTGCGCACTATTGTTGCCGCCGGTCATCTTCTCGCATCTGTTGCCCGAGACGAAACGTCCCCCGTCCGGGAAGGTGCTCACCGTGAGGAGGCAGCTGTTCGTACAGCCCCGGCAGCGACTGGTTGACGTCTTGTACCCAAACGTCGCCAGCTTCTCCGCCGAGATGAGTGTGCTGGCGGGGACCGCCTCCGGCGCGGGTGCGGCGTCGACCTTCGCAGTGAACTGCGCCGCCCAGCGCTTCTTCGCGATGAGGGCCGCTCCGTACGCGCCCATAAGCCCCGCGATCTCGGGCCTGATCGCTTCCCGCCCGGTCACAAGCTCAAAGGCGCGCAGCACAGCCTCGTTGTAGAAGGTGCCGCCCTGCACGACAATGCGCTCGCCTAGGTCCTTCGGGTTGCGGATCTTGATGACTTTGAACAGCGCGTTCTTGATCACCGAGTACGACAAACCTGCCGAGATATCGCCGACCGAAGCACCCTCCTTGAGCGCCTGCTTCACCTTGGAGTTCATGAACACCGTGCAGCGCGAGCCTAGGTCGACGGGTTGCTCGGCGAGCAGGGCCTTCTCGGCGAAGTCGGCGACGGGAAGGTTGAGCGAGTGCGCAAACGTCTCGATGAACGATCCGCAGCCCGAGGAGCAGGCTTCGTTGAGCATGATGCTGTCGATGACCCCGTTTCGGATCTGCAGGCACTTCATGTCCTGCCCGCCGATGTCGAGGATGAAGTCGACGCCGGGGTAGAAGTGCTCGGCGGCCGTGTAGTGCGCGATCGTCTCGATCTCGCCGTCGTCGATGCGAAGCGCCGCTTTGAGCAGCGCCTCGCCGTAGCCGGTGACCATCGAACGCACGATCGTGGCGTCGGCGGGCAGCTTGGCGTAAAGGTCCTTGAGCACCCGAACCGTCGACTCGACCGGCTTGCCTTCGTTGCCGCCGTAGTACGAGAACAGCAGGGCGCCGTCGGTGTCGATCAGTACGACCTTCGTGGTTGTCGAGCCCGCGTCGACGCCGAGGAAGCACTCCCCTGCAAACCCCTCCAGCTCCCGCCGAGTGACCCGCGTGCGACCGTGGCGCTCGCGGAAGGTTGCGAGGTCGGCCTCGTCTGCGAACAGCGGAGTCAGGCGGCGTACCTCGGCAAGCTGAGCGTCGCCGAGCGACGGCAGCTTGTCAACGAGCGTCCGAAGCGAGATGTGCGATTGCTTCTTCGAATCCAGCGCAGCACCGATCGCGACGTAGAACTGCGCGTTCTCCGGGCAGATGGAGTGCTCCGCATCGAGCTTGAGAGTCTCGGTGAAACGCGTGCGCAACTCGGGCAGGAAGTGAAGCGGCCCGCCGAGGAACGCAACATGGCCGCGAATCGCCCTACCGCAAGCGAGGCCGCTGATGGTCTGGTTGACGACCGACTGGAACACGGACGCCGCGATGTCCTCTTTGGCCGCGCCTTCGTTAAGCAGCGGCTGGATGTCGCTCTTCGCAAAGACGCCGCAGCGAGCAGCGATCGGATAGATGATCTTGTGGCGGCTTGCAAGTTCATTCAGCCCGGCCGCATCCGTGCCCAGCAGCGTGGCCATCTGGTCGATGAAGGCTCCCGTGCCGCCGGCACATGAACCGTTCATGCGCTGCTCGATGCCGTTGCCGTAGAAGGTGATCTTGGCGTCTTCGCCGCCCAGTTCGATGACGACGTCCGTCTGCGGAATGAACACCTGGACGGCTTCGTTGCAGGCAATAACTTCCTGCTCGAAATGCAGCCCAAGCCACTTGGAGACCGAAAGCCCCGCCGAACCCGTTACCGTGACCGTGACATCCTGGTCGCCGACCTGCCGGTACGCTTCGTCGATGAGATCGCGGATGGTTCCCCTGATCTCGGCAAAATGGCGCGCGTAACTGCTGTGAACGAGATTGTTGTGCTCATCGAGCATCACAATCTTCACAGTCGTGGAGCCGACATCCAAGCCAACGTGCAACGTGTGCTCTCTTTCACGCGAACGGATCAGGGGTCTCGCCGAGAGACGCTGACATAATAGAATATCAGCGATGCGTTTCAAGCGTGGCATCGCCTCTGCAGTTCACAAAGAAGCCACATCACAGTCTACGCCACTTGGCCTGCGCCACCCGCGAGGAGCCGCTCGACTTCTTTGTCCGACGTCTGGTCGAAGTAGGCATAGAACTGCCCCACGGCCGCGAAACCTGCCGGAATCTCGAGTGCGACGAGGTCGTCCACCTGCGATTTGAGGGCGCGCACGGCGCTTTCGGATGCGACCGGAACCGCGAGGACCACGCGCGCCGCGCCTTGCCGGCGCGCATACGCCGCTGCCGCCTCGGCGGTAAGGCCGGTTGCGAGTCCGTCGTCCACGATGATGGCGACGCGGCCGGCGATGCTCTCGGCAGGCCCGTCGCGGTGATAGTGCAGGATCCTCTGGGCGACCTTGGCCTTGGCGGGTCCCGAAAGCTGCTCGACCTCGTGGGCGGCGTAGCCGGAAGCGGCGTTCGCGAGCACCGCGCCATCCGCCGTAACCGAGCCAATCGCATACTCGGGATTGCCGGGTGCGCCGATCTTCGCAGCGACGATCACATCGAGGGGAAGACCGAGTTCGCGCGCAACCTCAGCGGCCACAACCACCCCGCCGCGCGGGATCCCCAGAACCACTGCGTCGCGCATGCCGGCGTACGACCGCAATCGCTGAACGAGCTGACGACCTGCATCTGACCGATCCGCAAACATCCGCCATCACCCACCGTGCTTGTACCCGCATTTGCGCGCAGGCTACAGCGCACAACGCTCCAGCGTGACGAGCAAAGCCCCCGGCACCGAGCCGACGAGCACATCTGCGGTTTCGGGATGGCAGGTGAAGAAGACGACCTGCCGCATCGCCGCGAGTTCGGAGACGGCGGCCACCGCGCCGGCGCGCCGCTCGGGATCGAAGTTCACCACGACGTCGTCCATCAGGACCGGTAGGGATCGACCCAACTCGCCGAGCGAGCCGATGAGCCCGACCCGCAGCGCCAGGTACAGCTGCTCGGCGGTGCCGCGCGATAGCTGAGAGCTGATGCGCTGCGTGCCGTCTGCCGCAAGCACCACGACCTCGCCGCTGTCCAGCGACACGCGCAGATCGGTGTACCGGCCCTGCGTCATTGCCGAGAACACCCTGGCAGCGGTCCGCACGACCTCAGGCTGTCGCTCCCGCTCGAAGCGCTCGCGAGCGCGATCAAGCAGGCCGACGGCTAGCTTCTGGACGACGTATGCGTCCGCCGCGTCCGTTGCTGAGGCCCGCAAGCCTTC
Organism: Coriobacteriia bacterium; assembly: GCA_013336165.1. Classification (NCBI taxonomy): domain Bacteria; kingdom Bacillati; phylum Actinomycetota; class Coriobacteriia; species Coriobacteriia bacterium. The sequence continues at coordinate 3,844 of JAAXUF010000020.1, read as the reverse complement.
CATCTGCTGACGCAAGCGGGCCATCTCATTGCCACGGCCGTCCTCATTGAGTTTGCCGCGCAGCATGGAGGCCTCGCTCGAGACTTCGTCGACGTGAGTACGGAGTCGCTCCAGTTCTTCTCGGGCAGCAATGCTGAACGCCCTGAGTCTCGGCACGGGATCCATTGAGTCCACATCATGCCTCACGGAGAGTTCCTGGAGCACCGACCGTACGACGGTTGCCATCTTGGCCAGCTTGTGGGACTCCGTCTTCGACGCATCAAGCCTGCGCATGAGATCCGAGCGCTCTGCGTCGTCCTGGATCGTACGCTGCAGCGCCGCCTTGGCCCGCGCGGCGAGTTCAGCGGCGACCGAGAGGGGCGGCAGTTGCCCCGCTGTCTCATCGAAGCTATGTACATCAACAAGACGCACGACCCAGTCCTCAGCGGCCGACCGCTCACGTTGCGCCTCGGCCGCAAGGCGCTCTGCGTCGACTTCGAGTTGGCACCGCTCACGGAGCTGCTCAAGAAGCTGCCTGACGGCCGCCGACTCGCTCCCAAACTTCTCCAGATGGTGATCGGCAAGCCATGAGAGCCACTCGGCCTCGAGGTCTGAGAGTTTCTGCGCCGCGCGGATCGAGTAGTCGCGTTGGGCCTTCGCGTCCGCCTTCAGGCGCGCCGCTTCAGCGGCCAAAGACTGCTCGACGGGTGCGGGACGCCGGACGAGCAGAGCTATGAGCGCAATCAAACCGATCAGTGTCACTGCGCCTCCGAGCACGGCAGCTGCAACCTGGCCCGAAAGCAGCCCGGCTCCGGCGATCGCCACGCCGACCACGGCAGCAGCGGCGCTCACGACCAGCAGCCCCTGGGACCTGCGCTTCGCCGCCTTGCCCGCAGGCTCGGCCATGACGGCGTCATTGCCCGCCGCGCGGGTTTCTGCGAACTCTGCGTTGCGCGCGGCGGCCTCAGACTCGGCCCGCAGCGCGGCAAGTCGATCGCGGTACGAGTCGACCATCGTGCGGTTCTCAACCGAATCGGTCGCCGCCTCCGGTAGCTCAGACATCTGGCGGATTCGCCGACGCGTTTCGTCCACGGAGGCCTCAAGAGCCGCAATACGTTCAAGGCGCTGCGCGAATACCGGTGCACCCTCCAAGACAGTCGATAGAGCCGGGGCGTTGGCAAGGATCCGCTCGTCGACGGCGATGAGGTCGACGCTGCGTTCAAGTTCGGTGATCTCGCTGTTGGTCGCCGCGAGGCGCGACTCGATTTCCGCGAGCTGCTCGAGTGCATCCTCGCCTCGCTGGGCGTCGCGCTCCAGACCGATCGCCTGTGCCTCAAGCTCGGCGCGGCGTGCCTTGAGCGGCACGACCTCCTCATCGAGTCGTCTCAGCCGCTCCTGCTCGCCGGCGTAGCGCGCAGCCTCGTCCTCGAGAACACGAATCCGGTCCCTCAACTCGCGCATCTGAGCGACATTCGCATTGACCGCAGGCTTGGACGCCCGCGCCATGAAGCGCTCCCCAGCGAGCTGCTCGAGCCGGGCACGTACGTCCATCGGGTTTACGCCCAAACCAGCTCCCGCCGCATACAGCCGCCCGACGATGTCGTTGCCCGCAGCGCTCTCAATTTCCGCCAGCTCGTCGATCCCGAAGCCGAATACGACCTTGTACGACTGTTCACTCACCCCGCCCACGAGCTCGCCGAGAAGACCGGGCCGCTCGGCACCGCGTAGCGTACGCACGGTGACTGGACCGCGTTTCGGGCCATCAAGGCGATCGACCGCCCATTCACCATCGGGATCGGCAAACACAAGTCGCGCAGCCCGCGGACCTGTCGCGGACGTGTAGCCGACTTCCCTAGTGCGCGCGTCCGGATAGCCGTACAGGACATGCCTCGTGAGAGCGGTGAACGTGCTCTTGCCCGACTCGTTTGGGCCCAGCACAACCGTCAACCCCTGGCCAAGCCCCTCAATGCATGCATTCTCAAGCGCGCCGTAGCGCAGGGCCTCGATGCGTTCGAGCTTCATCGGCCCGCACCTCCCTCGGCCATCAGGAGATCGAGTGCGAGATCTCGCGCTCGCACCAAAAACTCAGATGCCGATTCATGCGGCGCGTAGCCAGACAGCGTGGTGGCGATCGGTCTGCATATCTCACCCAGAAGGGTCTCGAGCGCAGCATTGTCATCCGCAAGGTCGTCGGCGACGCGCACCAGCTCGGCGGCGAAGTCCCCGCCCGCCCTCACCGACGCCAGATCGATCGGCGCTGCCGTCCGGTCCTCGAGGCGATCCAGCCATACCCACGGCTCCGCCGCTGCTTCCTCGTCTCGCACGAACTCGGCAAGCTCGCCGAGAACCCCGGGCCGCACGAGGTCCGCGTGCGCGAGAGTACGACCCGTCAGTGTGATGCGTACGATCGCATTTCTGCCCGCATCCGCCCGGGTCCGCTCGCACGCGGAGGCGACGGACGCGCGCACCTCTTCCAGCGTGGCCGCTTCGCTCACGTCGACACTCAGCTGCGCCCAGGCCACCGGAGCGGTCTCGACATGCTCGACCGATACCGCTCCCCCGGGCGCGATCTCGACGACGAGGCAGCCGTGCGGCCCCGTCTCCTTGGGTGACAGCCCCTGGGCACTGCCCGCGTAGACGATCCAGGGGTCGCGCGCTAGCACTTCCTGCTTGTGGATGTGGCCGAGAGCCCAGTAGTCCATGCCCGCGGAGCGCAAGTCCGCAAGCGTTGCCGGCGCGTAGGGATCGTAGTCAGTGTTGCTGCCGACGTTGGCGTGCAGCATCGCGATCGCCACCGGCTCGGCTCCTTCGCGACGGTACCCGAGCGCCAGGTTCTCGGTCTCGGCGGCCTTCCGGAAGCTGCGTCCGTAGACTGCGGCGATCAGCTCGCCGTCGCGCACGACCTCCACGCGCCCGACGCGATCCGCGGGAAACACGTGCACCGATTCGGGCAGGCCCAAGCCCGCCGACCAGCCGTTGGCGGGATCGTGATTCCCGTGAGTGATGAAGACCTCAACGCCGGCGGCCGCCAGGCGCTCCATCTGTTTGTGGAACGCCAGCTGTGCGCGCAGGCTTTTATCGGCGGTGTTGTAAGCATCTCCTGCGATGATAAGGAAGTGAGCGCTTCGCTCGATGCAGACGTCGACAATGCGCACGAACGCAGTGTAGGTGGCCTCGGCAAGCGCGGTGCCTACGCGCTCGTTGGCGGCGACGATACCCGCGAATGGCGCGTCGAGATGCAGATCTGCGGCGTGGACGAACGTTACTCGGCTGGACACAGTTGGAAATCCCCTCTTCAGCGTCTTGATGCAATGCTAGCAGTCGGCACTGACAAAAGGGATGCGAAGATCCAACTCACCGGTTCGGGCAATCTAACCGGTCAGGCGCAATCGCCGACATAACCGCATAGAGCCACCCGAGAATGCAGCGTCCTCATGCAACTCATGTCGAACCTCGTCTACGACGCCTCGCGGGCGGTATCCTCACTCGGCTCCCCCGCATCCGTCCCGACTCTTCCCCGGATCGGATCGATCACCCGGCTTCTCATCGCCACGGCGATCCACTTCCAGTGCATGGCGAGGTGCACAAGCACCAGCGCGAGTACCACTGTCGCCGAGATGGAGTGCAGAGGGTTCCAGACGAAGTAGCCCGGGGCGAAGAGGCCGAAGGCGATGAGCACATGCCGGGACACCATAATCCCGGAGACCATGCAAACCATGAGCGCAACGAAGAGCACGACGTCGATGACCAGGTTCCAGCGGGAGGCCACCGAGAGCCTGCCGGCGAAGCGTCTGAGGGTATCTGTCGTCCAGTCCCAGTGAAGGATCGTGTGCACGAGCGCCACGAGGAGCACGCCGAGGCTCAC
>JAAXUF010000019.1 GCA_013336165.1 Coriobacteriia bacterium | reverse complement strand
GAGTGCGTAATAGCTCACTGGTCAAGTGGACATGCGCCGACAATTCACGGGGCTCAAGCATGGTACCGAAGCGGCGGACTTCACTAAGTGGAGTGGTAGGGGAGCATTCTGTACGGGTCGAAGCGGGCGGGTGACCGTCCGTGGACTGTACAGAAGTGAGAATGCTGGCATGAGTAACGAGAGAAACGCGAGAAACGTTTCCGCCGTAAGCCTAAGGGTTCCTGGGCAAGGCTAATCCTCCCAGGGTCAGTCGGGAGCTAAGGCGAGGCCGCAAGGCGTAGTCGATGCACAACAGGTAGATATTCCTGTACCACTAGTAGCGCGTTATTACTGATGGGGTGACGGAGAAGGGTAGCTGAGCGGGGTTCTGGACGTCCCCGTGAAAGGCTGTAGGGCGTACGATAGGTAAATCCGTCGTACATGAAGCCTGAGAGCTGATGACGAAGCGATTGAGTGAAGTCAGTGATCCCATACTTTCAAGAAAAACCTCTAAGGAGTTCTACTGGTGCCCGTACCCCAAACCGACACAGGTAGGCAGGTAGAGAATACCAAGGCGATCGAGACAACTATGGTTAAGGAACTCGGCATAATGGCTCCGTAACTTCGGGAGAAGGAGCACCTCGGCTGGTGATCACCCACGCGGTGTGAGCTTACTGAGGTCGCAGTGAAACGGCCCAAGCGACTGTTTACTAAAAACACAGGACTCTGCTAAGTCGTAAGACGACGTATAGGGTCTGACGCCTGCCCGGTGCTGGAAGGTTACGTGGAGGGGTCAGCCGCAAGGCGAAGCTCTGAAACTAAGCCCCAGTAAACGGCGGCCGTAACTATAACGGTCCTAAGGTAGCGAAATTCCTTGTCGGGTAAGTTCCGACCTGCACGAATGGCGTAACGACTTGGGCGCTGTCTCAACCATAGACTCGGTGAAATTGTATTATTCGTGAAGATGCGAATTACCCGCGGTAGGACGGAAAGACCCCGTGAACCTTTACTACAGCTTGACATTGATCGTTGGTTTGTCGTGTAGAGGATAGGTGGGAGGCTTTGAAGCTGGGGCGCCAGCCCTGGTGGAGCCACCCTTGGAATACCACCCTCGGCAGATTGACGATCTAACCCGACGCCGTGAATCCGGGTCGGGGACCGTGTCAGGTGGGTAGTTTGACTGGGGCGGTCGCCTCCTAAAATGTAACGGAGGCGCGCGTAAGGTTGGCTCAGAACGGTTGGCAATCGTTCGTAGAGTGCAAGAGCATAAGCCAGCTTGACTGCGAGACCTACAAGTCGAGCAGATACGAAAGTAGGCTCTAGTGATCCGGCGGCTCAGAGTGGAATGGCCGTCGCTCAACGGATAAAAGGTACTCCGGGGATAACAGGCTGATCCTCCCCAAGAGTCCACATCGACGGGAGGGTTTGGCACCTCGATGTCGGCTCATCGCATCCTGGGGCTGAAGTAGGTCCCAAGGGTATGGCTGTTCGCCATTTAAAGCGGTACGCGAGCTGGGTTTAGAACGTCGTGAGACAGTTCGGTCCCTATCCACCGTGGGCGTAAGAGACTTGAAGGAGTCTGCTCCTAGTACGAGAGGACCGGAGCGGACGAACCTCTGGTGTACCAGTTGTCGACCAACGGCACTGCTGGGTAGCTACGTTCGGTCGGGATAACCGCTGAAAGCATCTAAGCGGGAAGCCCATCCTAAGATGAGGTCTCTCACTGGGTTAACCAGGTAAGGCCCCTCGTAGACTACGAGGTTGATAGGCTGTAGGTGTAAGCGCAGTGATGTGTTTAGCCGAGCAGTACTAATTGGCCGAGGTCTTGATCTCATTCCAACTCGTGATCGCGCTATGCAGCATTCAGGGTGCAGCCGCACTCTAGATGCGCATGAAAACCGAATAACATTCCGACGAGAATCGTCGGATGTGCTCAGTGGCTATTGCGGAGGGGGTACACCCGATCCCATCCCGAACTCGGCAGTTAAGCCCTCCAGCGCCAATGGTACTGCGGCGTCAGGCCGTGGGAGAGTAGGACGTCGCTGAGCACATCCGACGATTCTTTTTGTTTTTCGGTCCAGAGGCTGTCTCTGGGACGTAGCGCGGAAACTTGAGTCCAGCCGTAAGGATTGTGGTACAGTTCTCGCTGTGCAAGCGCACATCATGCGGACGTGAGTCCGGGGCACATTAGTCCCGGTCAACAGACCCTCCAAGGAGGACACGGTGGACAAAGAGCAGGTTCAGAGCGCGCTCGATCAGATTCGTCCGGCACTGCAGGCGGATGGCGGAGACATTGAACTCGTTGAAGTCACTGATGACGGTGTTGTGAAGGTTAAGCTTGTGGGTGCATGCAAAGGGTGTCCGATGTCGCAGATCACTCTTTCGAACGGTGTGGAGCGCGTTCTCAAGCAGCAGTTCCCTGAGTTGGTTCGCGTAGAGCCTGTCTAACCGGCTCTTGGCTTGGATGCGTCTAACCGGCCGCAGCCGCTATTCAATGGGCTGCGGCTTTTTGCGTCCGAGTCCGTTCATATGTACTGGTTCGCCGCTTGTCGTCTTCTCGTTGACGTACAACATATGTGACCGTAGGATGGCTACACGCCTACATATTGTATTGCGCGGCTACGAGCCGCAGAAAAGCGCACTCACGAAGAGGGGATCCGCATGCTGGAATCTGTTGCCGCGGAGCACTACTCGCGCGCCATTGACGGTCTTCTCAGCTTGAATGCAGTCAAGGTCTTAGAGAGACGTTACCTGCTGAAGGACGAAGCAGGTAACCCTGCCGAGAATCCTTCGGACATGTTCATCCGGGTTGCCGAGAACATCGCGTCCGCCGAGCGCAACTGGGGCGCAGACGACAAGACGATTGCAGAAGTGAGTCATGATTTCTACGAACTTATGACATCGCTCGAGTTTCTGCCCAACTCGCCCACCCTCATGAATGCCGGACGGGATCTTCAACAGCTCTCGGCGTGTTTCGTCCTGCCTGTAGAGGATTCAATGGAGTCGATTTTCGGTGCGGTTCGAGATACCGCATTGATCCACAAATCGGGCGGAGGCACGGGTTTCAGCTTTTCGCGGCTGCGCCCGGGCGGCGACCAGGTGCGTTCCACGCAAGGCGTGTCAAGCGGTCCCGTTTCATTCATGCGAGTATTCAACCAAGCTACCGAGGCCGTGAAGCAGGGCGGAACGCGGCGCGGCGCGAACATGGGAGTCTTGCGCATCGACCATCCGGATATTCTGAGCTTCATCACCTGCAAGGCTGATGGGGACTTCGGAAATTTCAACATATCGGTGGCAATCACCGAGAAGTTCATGCAGGCCGTTCGTGCCGGTACCAACTATGATCTGATCAATCCGCGAACCAAAGAGGTATTCGGCGAGCTCGATGCGCGCGAGGTCTACGAGCTGATTGTGCGCATGGCTTGGGCGACTGGTGACCCCGGAATCATCTTCATCGACCGCATGAACCGCGACAACCCCACTCCTGCACTGGGCGAGATCGAGTCCACCAACCCCTGTGGTGAGCAGCCGTTGCTGCCGTTTGAGGCGTGCAACCTCGGCTCCGTCAATCTCTCCCGCTTCGTGATCGCCGGAGAAGCGGGGCCCGAGGTCGCTTGGGACAAGCTGGCCGACATCGTGCATAAGGGCGTCCGGTTCCTGGATGACGTGATCGAAGTCAATGAATACCCACTTCCCAAGATAGGCGAACTTGCACACGGCAATCGCAAGATCGGTCTCGGCGTGATGGGCTGGGCCGATATGCTGATCAAAATGGATCTCGCATATGACAGTGAAGAAGGCGTGGTTCTCGGCGAAAAGGTCATGGCGTTCATCGATGCCGAGGCCAAGGTTGAATCGCGCAAGCTGGCTGAGACGCGTGGTTCGTTCCCCAACTTCGTGGGATCGATCTACGATTCCTCGGATGGTGGTCCCATCCGCAACGCAACGGTCACGACAATTGCCCCGACAGGCACGCTGTCGATCATCGCGAACTGCTCGTCCGGGATCGAACCGCTCTTTGCAGTGTCATATATCCGCACGGTGATGGACAACGATCGCTTAGTTGAAGTGAATCCTCTCTTCGAAGACATCGCGGTTGCGCGCGGGTTCTACGGCCCCGATCTCATGGGACTTATCGCTGATCATGGTTCGGTGGCTGATATTGATGAGGTGCCCGACGACGTTCGTCGCGTGTTTGTCACGGCGCACGACATCGCGCCCGCCTGGCACATCAGAATGCAGGCTGCATTCCAGAAGCATACCGACAACGCGGTCTCCAAGACGGTGAACTTTTCTTCGGAAGCGACCATCGACGACGTTCGTGCCGTCTACGACCTTGCCTACGATCTCGGCGTCAAGGGAGTGACCATCTATCGGGACGGAAGCAAGCAAGGCCAGGTTCTGACGACCGGCAAGAGTAGCCAGGTAGGCGCCTCTGTCGCCTCGGAGGCGCCCCGTCACGGCGAGATAGAACCGCGGCCTCGGCCATCTGTTACCGTAGGACGCACGGAGAAGATACAGACCGGTTGCGGGAACCTCTATGTGACGGTCAACTGGGATGAGCATGGGATGTGCGAAGTATTCACTCAGATGGGCAAGTCGGGCGGCTGCGCCGCATCCCAGTCCGAGGCCCTTTCGAGGATGGTCTCAGTCGCGCTGAGGGCCGGAGTCGATCCCGAAGCTATCATGAAACATCTCCGGGGAATACGGTGCCCCTCGCCGTGCTGGGCTGAGGGAGGTAAGGTTCTTTCGTGTGCCGATGCTGTGGGCATCGTGCTCGAACATGCGTCAAGCTATATCGCAACGGGCGAGACCCAGGTAGGGATCACGAAGAACACCAACCGTCTCGACAACCTTTCGGGAGCGTGTCCGGAGTGTGGAGGCGCGTTGGAGCATGAAAGCGGGTGCGCCGTCTGCCGCTCCTGCGGGTTCAGCAAGTGTGCGTGACATAGGCGAGTCTGTCGATAACGGTCGACTGTGACGCGCGAAGAGAGCACGCGGGTCATGTTCTAACAAGACGTGAGGGGGTTGCTGGTCTCATGGTTCTGTCGGATCGGACGATTCTGTTGGAAATGGCGGCAGGGCGCATCGTGGTCGAGCCCTGCGATCTCGACAACATTCAGCCCTCAAGTGTTGATCTGCACTTGGGCGACGATTTTCAGGTCTTCAGGAACTCGCGCTATCCGTATATCGATCCCGCCCGCGAGCAGGAGGGCCTGACTGAGGGGATCATCGTCTCGAAGGAGGAGCCGTTTGTACTCCATCCGGGGGAGTTCGTTCTCGGCACCACCGTCGAGTGGATTGAGATTCCGGATGACATCGTGGCAAGGCTTGAGGGCAAGAGTTCCCTGGGGCGGCTGGGCCTTCTGATCCACTCAACTGCGGGCTATGTCGATCCGGGCTGGAAGGGCCGACTCACGCTCGAGCTTTCCAACGTCGCGAACCTGCCGATCGTGCTCACGCCAGGCATGAAGATCGGACAGATTTCGTTTTCTCGCATGACGACTGCGGTGGATCGGCCATATGGCGATCCCTCTCTGGGCAGCAGGTATCAAGGCCAGAGGGATGCGACCCCGAGTAAGATGTATCTGGACTGGCATCGAGAATAGACTACTTCAGCAGCGACAATCAGACTCCCAATGCGGCTGTCGGCGGGATCTTTGCTTTGCACTGCCGAGAAGATGCTTATTGGTTCGGAAAGGGACATGAATGGCCAGATGTTGGGAGCTGCGCGGCTGCGACAAGGAGATGCGGGATCGCTGTCCGCATGCAATAGAACTCGAGGACAGATGCCCCGTCGCGTGCGCCTACGCAGCCTGTCATAGCGATCGCCACGAGTTGGCGACCAACCCCGAACTCGTATTCTCCATGGACGTCGATCGATCACAGGCCATTAAGGAAGAATGCAGATTCTGCGTGTACTTCCTGACAAACGGGCCGCGCTCGTCCCGCTAGGGAGTGAAGCGATGTGAATCCACATGCATCGGTCGCCGCCGAGATGCTCGCCTACGGCACCGAACTCGAGCATGAACGGTCTGCGCAATTGGGGGGCTCATTCTGCGGTCTTGCGGAGGCCGACGAAATGCTGGAGTCCTCCGCGAATGCGTTTCTGCTGGGATGTCTGTTCACGCAGGGAATCCCCGCCGAGCGAGCGTGGGCAGGGCCGTGGCATCTACGTAAGCGCTTGGGGACAATTGATCCCCGATTTCTTGCAGAGAACCCCGAGCTTGTTCGTGCCGCGGTCCAGCAGCCTCCGATGCTTCACCGTTTCAAGGAGACCGTGCCACGGTGGATTGTCTCGGCGGGGAGACGGTTGGTCGACTGCTACGGCGGGGATGCCGGCAACATCTGGCCGGCGGGGGACGAAGTGGCTTCCGTAGTTCGTCGGCTGTCAGAGTTCGAGGGCATCGGACCGAAGAAAGCATTCATGGCCGTCGGGTTGCTTACTCGGCATTTCGGTGTGGAACTCACAGGGATGGAGCGCGGACAGGTCGCATATGACGTCCACGTGAGGCGAGTGTTTCTGCGAACGGGACTGGTTGATGTCGACTCTCGCGAAGCCATTGAGCGTGCCGCAATGGAAGCCTGTCCTGAATCGCCCGGCAGGCTCGATCTGCCTGCTTGGTTGATTGGCAGGGACTCGTGCCGACCGCGCAAACCGGCCTGCAACGCATGTCGACTGTCTGCTGTGTGTCCCCGCATCATCGCAAGGACTCCCTCCGGGGTGGGAGTACGCAGGCGGGAGTTCCCGAGAGGCTAGCTTCGGTTACTCGGCGTCGCGGAACACAAGTCCCGACAGGAGTTTCGGGTAGAAGTACGTGCTTTTCTGCGGCATCGTCTCGCCCGCGGTCGCGACTTCGCGTAGCTGTTCCATGGGGGTTGCCCGCAGGATGAATGCCACGTCGTGCTCGCCAACCATACGAAACGCTTCATGCGCGTTCTTCGCGAACCTCAGGCGGTCGAGGGTTGCAGGCCGATCGGGATGGACGTCGAGCAGGCGGTCAAGAATCAGTTCCTGCAGGACGGCGACGTCCAGGCGCTTCCAAGCCGAAGAGTGGGGCGAGGAAATGGCAACGTCAAGGTCGACGTCGTTGCGGAGGCGAATGAGTTTGGGGTGATCATCGACTCTGGTCTGCATGAGGAACGCCGGCTCGGGGATCCCGTCGAGAGCGGCAGAGTCAAACGCGTCCGTGTCTTCGACCACGAAATGCTTCGACAGCGCCATGTAGAACGCCGCACCGTCGAAACCGCCAGGCGCGTCTGCGATGCGGTGGGTCGGCAGGACGAGGAGGCCGGGATCGTTCATGTTGACGAGTGCCATCATCACGTAGTCGTAGAGGGGATCTGCAGGAGCATCGTCGTGCTCGGCAACCATCATCCTGCGCAAGTCCCTGTACGCGAGTGCGACCGTGTAGCGGTGGTGCCCATCGGCGATGAATATGGGCTCATCAGCCATCATGTCCGTAAGAGAGCCGGACACGGTCGAGTCCGTGGTGGCCCACAGGGTGCTTACGACGCCGTCGTCGTCGGTCGCGGTCGCTATCGGTTCATCCGCGGTGACGGTGTCGAACAGCACGTCCGTGCTGCCCGACGGGTCGTTGAACAGGCCGAAGACCTGACTCAAGTTTGCTCCTGTCGCCTTGATGAGTTCGAATCGGTCTCCGAGGGCTTTGGGCAGCGTGCGCTCGTGCGGCAGAACGACGCCGGCGTCGAAGGGCTCAAGGGCGACCTCCGCAATGAAGGCGCGCCTGCAGACCGGATGACCGTCGTGCACGAAGCGCTGCTCCAGAACGTAGAGGGTGGGCTCGGCGTCGCGGTCGAGGACACCCGATTCGCGCCACTGGGTCCACGTAGCGCGGCCTGTGTCATAGCGGTTGCCAGGAACGGCCGGATCGGTTGCGCCCGAAGGAAGTTCCAGGGCGACGACATTATGAGGGTCTCTTGCCAGCAACGATTCGCGCTGTGCAGGGCTGATCACGTCGTAGGGAGGCGCAGCGAGCAGGGAGATGTCGAGTTCGGCATTGGAATATCGGTATGCGGCGAACGGGCGGACGCGAGCCATTGTCGGCACTCCTCTTCGATGCTTACGTGGACCGGCGTTCTGCGATCGGCACAGCGTATGAAATGAACCGCCAGTCTAGCGCACGCACTCGGGTGGGGAAAGACCGTCCAAGGCGGTACGCTAGCCCAGAAGTGCCGGGATGACGTGTTGGAAGAGCACGAAGGAAGCCATTCCGCTGAGTGTCGCGCCAAGGAAGCTCCGAGTGAACCGGTAGACCAGCGCCGTCACCACCGCTGCGTACAGACTCGGACTCGAGAGGGGGTTTGCCCAAGCGCCACCGGGCGTCAGGACTTCGCTTGCCACGAGGGCTCCCATGACCGCGATCGGGACGAATGACAGCCAGCGCATGATTGCCGGCGGGAGATCGATGCGCGAGACGATCGCCATCGGAGGGAAACGCACGGCATAGTTGAGCAGGCACATGCCGATGATGACACCCCAGATCACGGCCTGGGAGAGATCATGATTCACGCCAGATCACCGCCCCGACAGTGGCGGCGGTCATCGAAGCGATGATGAGCGCCCAGCTGGAAGTCACGTGGAGACCCAGTGCTCCGAGCACCTGGAGGGCAAGCACGAGGCCTCCCGCAAGGATCCCGATGACAACGTGGCGGCGGTTCTCGGCAAGCGCGAGAAACAGTGCCGTGAACATGGCCGGCATCGCGAAGCCGACGCCAAAACGCGAGGGGTCGCCGATCCACTGCGTACCCGCCGCTCCTAGGGCGGTGCCCAGAACCCATCCTGTCCACGCAATGGCTCCCACGCCGATCATCGAACCGACGGTGGAGAGGCCTTGGCGCCGATCGGCTATGTTCACGGCGAAGGTTTCGTCGGTGAGCGAGTAGGCGAGGAGGGCCTGGGCAGAGATGGGGACGCCCTTCAGGTAGGGGGAGAGTGTGGAGGCAAACAGCACGTAACGCAGGTTCACAACGGTCGTGGCTATGAGAACCTGCGTGACGGAGGCTCCTGCTCCCAGAAAGGACAGCGCGATGAACTGCCCCGCTCCCGCCAGTGCGGTCGCCGAACAGATGACCGCCTGCGCCACCGAGAATCCGTTGGTGCGGGCCAGGATGCCGAAGGCCATGCCGACCGGCATGTATCCGAGGAAGATAGGGAACCCGAGTTTGACCCCGCGTCTGAAGCGTGTGATGTGACCGGGATCGAGGGCGCGCGCCCAGAGAGGTCCGGTATTCGAACGGCGGTTGGTTCTGGGAAGGCTCTCAGGCATAAAGGGTATGGTAACACCTCATGGCGCGATTCTTGCGGTCACAAAAAAGAGTGGCCGCGACCGCGGATTACGGGGCTCGCAACGGTACAATCTAGTTGTAAGCGCAAAGGAGGCGGTTGACATGGAACTGACGATCACCTGTCCCGTCGACGGGCCTGTCAATGTGTCGATCGAGGACATTGACTCGGTGGTTCTCCGCGAATCGGAGTGCGCCGATGTGATGTTCGTGTGCCCCCATTGCGGTTCCGAGATATCCGTGACCGGCGTCGTCCCGAGTTTTCTGTTGAGCGCGATCCAAGCCATCGCCGAGGAGACCGAAGACCCCGGCAGGTCGCGATGCGACTTGAGCGCGGCAGTGGGAGTGCGACGCACCTCGCCGAGCGTCTCTGTTGAGCGCGATGAAGTCATTGAGGCGTATTGCGAGTATTTCCGTCGTCAACTCGCTCATGTGGACTGCGTCCACGATGCTCTTGCGGAAATCGGCACCCCGACTCGATAACGCCGTGGCCCGCCAGTCTTGATGGGTCTCTGTCGACCTTTCCTGTGGGTCTTTCTCGGCACGCTCTGCTAGGATGGAGGGCGACATCAATCGCTACCCCAACCGGATCACCGGCGGGAGAGGAGGGCCTCGAAGTGAGTGCCTTGCCATCTTTGATATGCGCAGGTCTGTTCCTTGTTGCCATAGTGGTCGTATTTGCTGTTGTCTCGATATACAACCGGCTTATTGTCCTGCGGAATCGCGTCGACAATTCCTGGTCTCAGATCGATGTGCAGCTCAAGCGTCGCTATGACCTCATCCCGAACCTTGTCGAAACCGTCAAGGGCTACGCCAAGCACGAGTCCACCGTCTTCGAGAACGTCACGAGGGCCCGTGCCGCGGCTATTGGTGCGCAGGGTGTAGAGCAGAAGGCTGAGGCCGAGAATGCGCTGTCAGGGGCGCTGAAATCCCTGTTTGCGGTGGCGGAAGCCTATCCCGAACTCAAAGCGAACACGAACTTCCTTCAATTGCAGGATCAGCTGACGGACACCGAGAACAAGATTGCCTATGCACGCCAGTTCTACAACGATTCGGTGATGACCTACAACACCGCGACTCAGACGTTCCCGAACAACGTGCTTGCAGGCATGTTCCGCTTCACGCCGAGGGAATACTTCGAGGCCGATCCGGCCGCTGCCAGCGCTCCTCAGGTGGTGTTCTAGCCAGTCCGGCTTCTTCCATCCGAACGGGAGCATCAGCGAAGTGAGTATCGCCGCAATCGCATTTCCCGCTGTCGATCCGGTCGCCCTTCGTCTGGGCGCGTTCACGGTTCGCTGGTACGGAATCGCCTATCTGATCGGCTTCATTGGCGCCTACTGCGTCATGCGGTGGCTTGTTCGCCGATGGGGCATTCGGCTCAGTGATGATGACCTGCTGTCCGTTGTGCTCGCGGCTATCGTAGGCGTCATTCTTGGCGGGCGGCTCGGATATGTGGCGTTCTACGGTGAGGGCTACTACTGGCAGCATCCAGGACAGATCCTGTCCACCTGGGACGGGGGAATGTCGTTCCATGGAGGGCTTATCGGAATCCTGCTCGCCGGTCTGATAGCCGCTCGTGCGATGGGGATCCCGTGGCTTACGCTGGGGGACCTTGGCGCCGTCGGTGCGCCCATTGGGCTGTTCTTCGGGCGCATTGCCAACTTCATCAATGACGAGCTATGGGGACGCGCGACAACCGCTCCATGGGGCGTTGTGTTTCCCGGGGCGGGTACTCTGCCTAGGCATCCGTCGCAGATATATGAGGCGCTGCTTGAGGGTGTGGTCCTTTTTGTTGTGCTGTTATGGATGGCCACAAGAAGTTCACATCCGCCTCGTGGGGTCATAGTCGGCTGGTTTCTCACGCTCTACGGCGTCTTCAGGATCTTCGTGGAGTTCTTCAGGCAGCCTGACGTGCAGATCGGATTTCTCTCCGGCGGATTCACGATGGGCCAGCTCTTGAGTGTCCCTGTTGTGGCGGTTGGCATCGCGGTGGTGATCTGGTCGCACAGGCGTGGGTTACCTGAGGAAGGACGATCGGCGCAGTAGTGCGGTTCGCATAGGAACGTCAGCCCTTTGGAGTGTCGGAGGTTGTCGGAAGTGAGAAGACGGGTAGTGACCGCGCGTGTCCGGACATGCGTACTGATCGCCGCATCCGTCGCAGCTCTCTCGCTTTTGGCAGGATGCTCCGGCGGGAAGACGGCAGCGATCACTTCGCCGTGGCCGGTCGCCTCCGTTGAGCCGACGGTATCCAAGCCCGCAGAAGTCGTGCGCTGGCCCTTGACTGGCCTGCCTGCCAAGAATCCCACGGATATCACAAGGCGCCCGATATCCGTCAAGATCGAGAACTCGCCGGAAGCCCGGCCGCAGTTCGGCTTGAACTCGGCGGACGTGGTATACGAGTCCGTGACGGAAGGCGGGATCACGCGGTTTAACTGCATCTTCCAAAGCACTCTACCTGCCAGCGTGGGTCCGGTACGCAGCGCTCGGCTCTCTGACCTGTGGGTTGTACCGCAGTACCAAGCGATTCTCTTCTTCTCCGGTGCGAGCACGAGCGTCAACGCCGCCGTCGTTGCCGCCAAGCTGCCCAACATGTCGCAAGACGTGGGCGTCACCGTGCCGTATTCGAGAGTGAGTACGCGCGTGGCACCCCATAACTTGTTCCTCGACACAGCCAAAGCCTACTCCGATTCGCTGAAGCGAGGCATTCCGACCACGCTCGCCATCAAAGGGCTGTCGTACACGTTTTCGAGTTTGGCGTCGACTCCCACCGCTACGAGCGTCTACGTGCCGTTCTCAACCGTGAATCGCGTCACCTGGACCTATGATGCGCCTTCGAAGACGTATCTGCGCGTCAACGACGGCAAGGTGCATCTCGACGCGGCTACAGGCAAGCAGGTGGCAGCCCGGAACGTGGTGGTTCTGTGGGCCGTCCATACGCCGGCTGTTCCCGACGCCAATGGCGCTCCGACTTACGACATCACGCTCGGGGGCACAGGACGCGTGTCCGTCTTCCGCGACGGTCAGCGCTTTGACGGTACATGGACAGCCGAAAAGAACTCGCCGCCAACCTTCAAGAATGCTGACGGCGTGCCCATCAAACTCGCCCCTGGGAACACCTGGTTTCAGGTGATCTCGATGGATACGCCAATCACGGTGAAGTAATCCGCACCTGCGCGCTGGTTGTGCGTGTTCTTCTCGGGCGGGTACAATCCTTAGACTATGCACCTCTCGTTGATGCGGTTTGGGCGGCTTGGCCGTACACAAACCGGAAGGAGTCGTTTTACGTGGCCGATACCAGCAAAGAGATAGGCACTCTCCGGGTCAAGATGGGCCTGGCCGAGATGCTCAAAGGCGGCGTGATCATGGACGTCGTCAACGCCGAGCAGGCCAGAATCGCCGAGGACGCCGGAGCGGTCGCCGTAATGGCACTTGAGCGCGTTCCCGCCGATATTCGCGCCCACGGAGGCGTCGCGCGCATGTCCGACCCGACAATGGTCGAGGAGATTATCAAGGCCGTCACGATCCCCGTCATGGCGAAATGTCGCATTGGCCACTTCGTTGAGGCGCAGGTTCTGCAGTCGCTGGGCGTGGACTACATCGACGAATCCGAGGTCCTCACTCCAGCCGATGACGAGCATCACGTCAACAAGTGGGACTTCACGGTTCCCTTTGTGTGCGGGTGCCGTAACCTAGGCGAAGCTCTCCGCAGAATCGGTGAAGGCGCCGCAATGGTCCGAACGAAGGGCGAGCCGGGAACCGGCAACGTCGTGGAGGCTGTTCGCCACATGCGCACGGTTACCGATGCGATCGCTCTCATCTCTGGGCTGCGCAGCGAGCAACTTTTTGCAGCTGCGAAGGACCTGCAGGCGCCATACGAGCTCGTGAAGTGGGTTCATGACAACAGGAGGCTCCCTGTCGTGAACTTCTCGGCGGGCGGCATTGCGACTCCGGCCGACGCCGCACTCATGATGCAGTTGGGCTGTGACGGCGTGTTCGTCGGCAGCGGCATCTTCAAGAGCGGGGACCCGTCCAAGAGGGCGCGGGCGATTGTGGAGGCAACCACGCACTTCGCAGACGCCGACATCATTGCGCGCGTGTCACGCAACCTCGGCGAGGCGATGGTCGGCATCAACATCTCAGACATTCCGGATGCCGAGCGCATGCAGGAGCGGGGCTGGTAGGGTGAAGATCGGAGTCTTGGCCCTGCAGGGAGCGTTTCGGGAGCACATCTACGCTGTCGAGGCGCTGGGTGTTGCTGCCGTCGCTGTGCGTCTGCCGTCCCAGATGGACGATTGCGCCGGGTTCATCATTCCCGGCGGAGAGTCGACCGCGATCTCGAAGTTGATGGAGACCTACGGGTTCTACGAGGCAATCGCAGGCCGGCACGCCGAGGGCATGGCGGTGTGGGGCACGTGTGCCGGAGCGATCCTGATCGCGAAGGAAGTGGTCGACGGCATTTCGGAGCAGCGGGGCCTCGATCTGATGAATGTGTCCGTACGCCGCAACGCCTACGGCAGACAGATCGACTCGTTCGAGGCGGACTTGGATTTCGCACACATTGCCGAGCGGTTCACCGGCATCTTCATCCGGGCTCCCCGGATCGAGCGGGTGGGCGTTGGCGTGGAAGTGCTCGCTTCATACGACGGATTCGCTGTGGCCGCTCGTGAGCGCGACCTCATGATCACGACGTTTCACCCGGAACTGACGGGCGATCCGAGCATACATCGCTACTTTGCCGAGACGGTAATCGGAGCGTAAACAAAGACGCGAGGCGCTGATCGCGTAGAATGTGCGCGGCAGCTTCTTGGCGAATGGCTGAAAGGAACTTCGAGCATGTCCGGACACTCCAAGTGGGCAACGACTAAGCATCGCAAGGGCGCACAGGACGCGAAGCGCTCGGCGCTGTTCTCGAAGCTCTCCAGGATCATCACCGTTGCGGCCAAGACGGGGGGAGACCCTCATCCCGAGAATAACGCATCGCTCGCGGCCGCCATCGCCAAGGCGAAGAGTTACTCACTACCCAAAGACAAGATCGAAACCGCCATCGCCAAGGCCTTCAGTGCCGGTGCTGAAGGAACCAACTACGATGAGATCGTCTACGAGGGCTACGGCCCTGCGGGGGTTGCCCTCTACGTCGAAGCCCTCACCGAGAACCGAAACCGCACCGCTGCCGATGTCCGTGCAGCTTTCACGCGAGCGGGCGGCAACCTCGGTGCGACGGGTTCGGTTGCGTTCCAGTTCGAGCGCAAGGGCCAGATCTCGGTCGATAAGGCGGGCATCGCCGATGAGGACGAACTCATGCTGCTTGTTGCAGATGCCGGGGGGGAAGACCTCGCCGAGGCCGAAGATGAGTGGCTGGTCTATACGGCTCCTTCCGATCTTGCAGTCGTCAGTGCGGCGCTTGAAGCGGCAGGCGTGTCGGTCAAGGGAGCCGAACTCATCATGGAGCCGATAACCCCGGCGGTCGTCACCGTCGAGGACGCCAAGAAGGTCATGAGACTGGTCGACCGGCTTGAGGAGTCTGACGACATCCAGAATGTGTACCACACGATGGAGCTTACCGATGAGATCGCAGCCGCTCTGGAGTAGACGGCCGCAGAGATCATGGTGACGCGAACCGCAAACGACAACGGGCTGCCGCGCAAGAGCGGCGGCCCGTTTCTCTTGCAGGCGACAGACATCTAGGAGCAGGCTTCTTTACGCTATCGCGCAGGGCGGCTATCCTGAACATATGTTCGATTGGCGAGTTGGAAAGCAGACTGGGAGAGGGGACAGTGCCGCATGGTCTTTCTCGGCATCGATCCCGGGCTCGCTCATACCGGGTGGGGCGTAGTTGAGCGCAACGGTTCCAAACTGCGGTGCGTCGCCTACGGGTGTATCGCGACCACTCCCAGGGAAGAACTCGCCCAACGCCTCACCGCGATTCATGACGGAGTGGCTTGTGTGATCGAGAAGTACCGGCCCGAGGAATGCGGCATCGAGAGTGTGTACTTCGGCGCCAACGCCAAGAGCGCGTTTGCCACGGGTCAGGCGCGCGGAGTCGCGATCCTAGCGACGGCAGGCGCACGGCTGCAGTTGGGCGAGTACTCGCCCGTGCAGATCAAGAGCGCTGTTGCCGGGACCGGTACGGCCGACAAGCGGCAGATCACGTACATGGTGCGCGTCATGCTCGGCCTCGATCACGACCCTGTGCCCGACCACGCTGCCGACGCACTGGCGGCGGCGATCTGCCATGCGAACCTGCGCGACAGCATCGCGCTTACCGCAATCGCCGAGAGGACCGGCCGATGATAGCGTTCTTGAGAGGCCGTGTGGTCGTGAAGGCGTCGACATATGCGCTGGTGGAGGTCGGAGGAGTGGGCTATCGGCTGTCGATGTCGAGCAGTTCGCTGGCGGCTCTGCCTGCCACGGGAGATGACACGCTTCTGTGGACGCACCTGCATATCAGAGAGGACGAGCTGTCCCTTTTCGGCTTCTCAAGCGAGATGGAGAAGGATGCGTTCGAACAACTGATCACGGTCTCGGGGGTCGGGCCGAAGGTCGCGCTCGCTACATTGTCCGCCCTCTCGCCGGATGCTTTGGCCCTCGCGGTGGCCTCCGAGGACATCGCGACGATCTCGGGCGTTTCGGGCATTGGGAAGAAGACGGCGCAAAGGATCATCCTCGACCTCAAAGATAAGCTCGGTGCCAAGGTGCAAGGAGTGCCGTCGGCCCATCGCGGCAGAGGTGGAAAAGGTGCGGCGGAAGCGACGGACGCACTTCTGGCGATGGGCTTCTCCTCGGCCGAGATAGCGGCAGCCGTCCAAGGTTACGATGGTTCGGGATCAGGCGCACAGGCGTTGCTCAAGTACGCGCTGAGACGCCTTGGGGGTGCGAAGTGACCACGCTTTGGGAGGCGGGCTCATCCCGCGATGCCGATGTCGAGCGGCTTGTCTCGGCAGACTTCACGGAAGACGACCTCGAGATAGACCGCTCACTTCGGCCAAAGAGGCTTGCAGAGTATCTCGGGCAAGGACGCGTCAAAGAGAACTTGACTGTTCTGATCGAGGCGGCGCGGGGGCGCAACGAACCGCTCGACCACGTGCTTCTGTCCGGGCCTCCAGGCTTGGGAAAGACGACGCTGGCGCAGGTCATCGCCAACGAGCTGGGCGTGACCCTGAAGACAACGAGCGGCCCGGCCATCGAGCGCGCAGGTGATCTGGCTGCGATTCTGACGAATCTCGATGAACGTGATGTCCTCTTCATCGACGAGATTCACCGGCTCAACCGCGCGGTTGAGGAGATCCTCTATCCGGCGATGGAAGACTACGTGCTGGATATCGTCATCGGCAAGGGGCCGGCGGCTCGGTCGATCAGACTCGATCTGCCCAAGTTCACCTTGGTCGGTGCCACGACACGAACCGGCCTTCTCACCGGGCCTCTGCGTGACCGGTTCGGCATAGCGTTTCGCCTCGACTATTACACACCCGGCGAGCTGCAGGCGATCGTTGAGCGCTCGGCCGGAATCTTGGGCGTTGACATCGATGCCGAGGGTGCGGCGGAGATATCGCGCCGCAGCCGGGGCACACCCCGGCTGGCAAACAGGCTGCTGAAGCGGGTTCGCGACTACGCGCAGGTGCGACGCGACGGGCGGGTCGATGAGGACATCGCCGCAGAGGCGCTGGCATTCTTCGAGGTCGACCATCTGGGCCTGGACACGATGGACAACAAGATTCTCAGTACGCTGGCCCAGACGTTTGTGGGCAGACCTGTCGGCCTGAACACGCTCGCAAGCTCTGTGGGGGAAGATCCTGAAACGCTGGAAGACGTGTACGAGCCGTTCCTCCTTCAACTCGGGTTGCTGCTTCGTACGCCCAAGGGGCGTCAGGCAACCGCACGTACGTATGCTCACCTGGGCCTCGCGGCGCCAGCGGGAGCTCCGGACCAAGGAGGGCTCTTCTGATATGCCGCACGACATGAGCCATGACGGCGCGTCTGGGCGCGAAGAGGAGCTGGAACGGGCCCTGTCCGGCGGATTGCGGGAGTTGCCGCCCAACAAGACGAGAGGGCTGCTCGGCGAAGTGAATCCGAGCCTTCAGAAGGCCGAGGACTACACGCCTGACCTGAACGCCGGTGTGTCACAGGAGAACGACTGGCCCGTTGTGTGGCTGGCGATTGTGCTGTGCTACCTGATCTTCTTTCCGCTGGCCTATGTGATCTTGTGGCGCTCACGGTTTGTGTCCCGACGGGCGAAGATCGTCGTGAGCATCGTGGGTGCTCTTGGGGTCGGATATGCGATCGTGCGCCTCGTTGCTGGCTGATACGGTAGAAGTTTTGGTTCCTGTGGGCTAAGGGTACGTTTCAGTTAGCGGCTGTTTTGCGCGCTCTTGAAAGGGTGAATGGTGGAATATCAGAACGACTACATCCTGAGGATCATCGAGCAGATGGGTTCGGCGATCCGTCGCGCATTCCAGCGCTTCCGCGAGGGGGGCGCCGCCGAGGAGTCTATCGACGTCCTCGACCAGGCGATCGGGCTTACGGTCGATATGGATCCACAGCTGTTCTTGAGGCTCGCTCCGCATTCGATGGTCTCCTTCCTGGAGATATCGAACTACGACGACAGGGTTGCGCGCAAAGTTGCAGAGGCCCTCGAGCTGGAAGCGGAAATCCTGGAGTCGGAAGGGTCCATCATCGATGCCGGCACCAGGCGCGAACAGGCGGCCGCGATCTTGGCTTCGCTCGATCCGGCGCGGGCCAACTAGAAGTCGCACGCAGGCGACATATCCTCGCGTCGGCGATGGGTAGGCGATTGGGCTTGTAGGTGGTGCTGTCGGGCTGGCCTAGACTGTGATTCCGGCCGCCCAGACTCCATGCAGATTGCATGATGCGTACGCCACGATTTCTGTGCTCGGCTCGAGATTCAGGCGGCATTTGATCGACGGCTGTGTTACGACTGCGGAAAAGTCGAAGCGAGCGACGGTGGCGTCGCCGACCCGTAGCTCGATCCACTCGATGAAATGATCCGGGGTGTTTGGATGCGAGACCGCATGGCCGACCTCGACAAAGACCTCACAGGACTCGCCGGTTCGCTCGCACGACACGAACGGCGTGTGCTTCTTTGTGAAGTCGTCGGCGGTGGTAAGGTCTTCAGGGCGATGTATTCCGCCCAGGATCGGAGCATCAGGCATGATTGGACTCCTTGTCTGTTGACTTTTCGGATTCCTATGTATACCCCAACGGTCGATGTTTTGGCGGAATGCTAAACTGACTACTTCGACATCCTGGCACAAAGGAGAGCCTGCACAATGGCGCAGATCATCGACGGCAAGCTGGTTGCATCTGAGGTTCGCAAGAAGGCCGCGGAGCTGGTCCAGCGCGTGAAAGCCGCCGGTGTGGAGCCAGGCTTGGCGGTCGTGCTCATCGGGGATGATCCTGCCTCGCAGTCCTATGTGCGCATGAAAGAGCGCGATTGCGCCGAGGTCGGCATAAACAGTGTTGACTTTCGGCGTCCCGCGAATACCACACAGGAGGAGCTCAACGCGATCATCGGGTCGTGCAACGCCGATCCATCCATCCACGGTATCCTCGTCCAGTTTCCGCTGCCCAAGCACCTTGATGAGGAGATCGCGCTGGAACTGATCAGTCCCGAGAAGGATGCCGATGGGCTGCATCCCGAGAACCTCGGGCGCCTCGTGCGAGGAATCCGTGCTGCCCGTGCATGCACGCCGTGGGGAGTCATGGCGATGCTTGACCATTACGGGATCGATCCATCGGGCAAGAGCGCCGTGGTCATCGGCAGGTCCTCGATCGTCGGCAAGCCGATGGCGCTTATGCTTCTGGAGCGAAACGCGACCGTCACTGTCTGCCATTCGCGAACTCGCGATCTCGCAGCCGTCTGCAGACAGGCCGACATTCTGGTGTCGGCGATCGGGCGTCCCAAGATGATCACGCCCGACTACGTGAAGGAGGGCGCGGTGGTCATCGACGTCGGGATCAACCGGACCGAGGCGGGTATGGTCGGCGATGTGGACTTCGGGGCCGTTGAGCCGCTTGCCAGCTGGATCTCGCCGGTTCCGGGCGGTGTGGGACCGATGACTCGTGCGATGCTCGTCATGAACACCGCCGAGGCGGCCGCCAGAGTAGCGGGCGTGTCGCTGTAGCTTCTTGTTGAAGGCGATGATCGAATGAGGCTTGCGCTGCACGCATGCTGTGGATCGTGTCTGATCGAGCCGCTTGATGAGTATCGCGCGCGGTTCGGCGATGCATGCGTCATCTATGCGAATCCAAACATCCATCCGCTTGAGGAATACGAGCGCAGACGTTCGGTATTGCTTGCCTACGCGCAGCAGCAGGATGTGGCCGTGCTTGAAGTCGCCTATCAACCGGAAGTCTGGATGGAGCGGGTCGGGCCTCTTGCCGAGACAGGCGCAGAGCGGTGTCGGGCATGCTACGCATTGCGTCTCGGTCTCGCGGCTCAGTGCGCTGCCGAGAACGGCTTCGAGGCGCTCGCTACCACGCTCACGGTGAGCCCCTACCAGGACCCCGAACTCATTCGTATCGAGGGCGAGCGCGCCTGCGGAGAGGCGGGGATCGCCTACGTTCACGAAGACTTCCGGCAGCGGTATCCCCGGGCCACTCGGCGGTCTCGGGAGATCGGGATGTACCGCCAGAACTACTGCGGATGCATATTCTCTGAAGACGAGGCGCGCCGCGCGAGAGACGAACGCAGGGCCTCGAGACACACGGCGCCCGGTGGCGGCTAGATCTGGGTGAGTGCCGGAATCTCGTCGGCGACGCAGCCCAGCGATAGTGCGCGTTCAATCTCGCGCTGCTTGTACTCGTGGTCTCGTTTCCGGATTTCTCTGACCTTGCGCGCGTAGGTCAGAGTTCGCAGCGGGTTGAACGTCGGACCCCCGCCTTCAGTCGTGCGGTTCTCCAACGCAAGTCTCAGATCCGCGGCTGTCGCCCCGGGGAACAAGGTGCGGCTCGTGCCGATGGGCGACAGCATGTGTGCGTCGCTTCCTCCGGTTGCCGCAAGGCGGTGCGCGTTCTCGCGCCAGTACCGACGGGCTCGGAAGTTGGCAAGAAGGAGCATCGGCGTTGAGTTGGCGACCTCGACTCCATCGAAAGCGACGCCATCGTAGGACTCGGTTGTTCCATGACGCAAGCCGAGTTTGTGCCACCACCAGGGAGCGTAGGGATGGGCGATGATTGCGAGCCCGTCCTGAGCGTGGATGGCCGATACGGTCTCCTCGGCGCTCATCCCGGGCTTGACGAGCTTGGGCGTCCACAGGCCGAGAATATGCCCTTGGGCGCTTTCCACTTCCTGGCCGACAACGACTTCGACGCGGTACCGTGAAGCGAGTGCGGCTGCTTCGAGAGCGCCTTCGTTTGTGTTGTGGTCGCATATGGCGATGACGGCAAGGTCGGTGTCTTCAGACACCCATTCCAAGACTTCGCGAGGTGATGCGATGCCGTCGGAAGATGTGGTGTGGATGTGCAGATCTGCGGCGGACATGTGTGTATGCATGGCTCGAAGATGGTAGCACGTTAGCCCGGCTGCGCGAAGTGTTCTCATGGTCGGATCAAGCCGGGAACTGAGGCGAGGTTGCCGTGTCGTGCGCTACACTTCGTGAGTGATGTTCCGGCTTCCCCAGAAGGAGACTGTCCTCGTGCTCACCGACGATTTCGACTACGACCTGCCCACGGGCAGAATCGCGCAACATCCTGCTGAGCCGCGCGATTCGTGTCGGCTGATGGTGCTTGACCGTGTGACGGGGGACCTGTGGCACAGAACGTTCTCGGACTTGCCCGAATACCTGCACACCGGGGACGTGCTTGTCGTCAACGAGACGCGTGTGTTGCCCGCGCGGCTTCTGGGCGTCAAGGACGAAACGGGAGGCGCCGTGGAGGTGCTTCTGCTTCGGGAGCGCTATGCGAATGCATGGGAATGCCTGGTCAAACCGGGGCGTCGCCTACGCCCAGGGGCGAAGATGGTGTTCGGCGACGGGGCAATGACGGGGCTGGTCGTCGAGCAGACGGACGAGAGCGGGGGACGTCTGGTGCAGTTTCGCCTCGGATCCGGCGAGACGACCCTGCTTGACGTCGTGCACCGTATCGGCGAGGTTCCGCTTCCGCCCTACATAACGAAGTCGCTCACCAATCCGGAGCTCTACCAGACTGTCTACGCACGTGACGAGCGCTCGGCTGCAGCACCTACGGCAGGGCTACACTTCACGGAGGAGCTTCTCGGCAGGATCGAAGATGCCGGGGTGCGCATCGAGACTGTCGAGCTCGATGTGGGCATCGATACATTCAGGCCCGTGAGCGAAGAGGATCCACAGAAGCATCATATCCACACGGAGCACTTTCGTGTGTCGGCCAAGACGGCTCTGGCGGTCAATGAGGCCCACGCAAAGGGCGGGCGAGTGTTGGCTGTGGGAACGACGAGCGTGCGGGCTCTCGAGAGTGCAGCCGACCCCGAGACCGGCGCTGCGCGAGCCGCCGAGGGGTCGACCTCGCTCTATATCCTTCCGGGATATGAATTCCGCGTGGTGGACGCGATGGTGACGAACTTCCATGTCCCACGCTCCACGCTTCTCATGATGGTGAGCGCTTTCGCCGGCAGGGAACGGATTCTTGGCGCGTACGAGACGGCCATTCGCGACAACTACCGCATGCTGTCGTTCGGTGATGCGATGCTCATTTTCTAGATGGAGAGACAACTGATCGTAAGAAAGTCCCGCGAAGGGCTGGCAGTAGTGGACCGCGCCCCTAAAGTTGGACCCGGAATGAAAGTTCCGGGTCCAACTCTCTTTTTGGGGGTGATGTCATGAAATGGGATGATGCAACAAAGACGGAGGCAGCGGAGCTCTTCTACGCAGGCTA
>JAAXUF010000018.1 GCA_013336165.1 Coriobacteriia bacterium | reverse complement strand
GACAGGCTCAAAGCAATCAGCCAATACAATCCCCCCTTGCATAGCAATTCATTCGTGTTTGAGCGCGGAGCGCGAGCCTCAAATGCATCGAGTTCTTCAGCGCCGTTGTACTGCTGTAGCTAACGTCTGAGGCATGAGCGGCGGTCATGCGTTGTCATTAGCGTACCGCTTTCGCCGCCCGCTCGATGCCTTTGTTAGACGGGTCTACGAACGCCCCGTCATGTATCTGTGGGCGTCAAGCTCCAGTCATTCTTTGGAGCCATACCACAGATCCAATTGAGTGCTTTGTGTCGTTCAGCCGCAATAGATGTCGCGTGCGAATACTCTTCCGCGGAAATCGAACGGTAAGGCTTGCCGAAAGCACAGAAGTCGCCATCGCACACGTCTCGCAGATCGCCGGCCTTGGCGGCCGCCTCAGATGTCAGACGAACCACCTCGTCCAGCGTCATCCCGTCAGGCAGAGCAGGGATTGACTGGCCGGATTCGATCAACTGGCGTGTACGACTTCGCCAGTGCCAAAGCTCCGCTACTGATCGGGCCTTTTCCAGCTCGTCCCCGCTTCTTAGCGCAAGCGTTTCCGCAGACGGTGGCAAGAGTTTTGCGATGGCTGGGTCGGATTCTTGGTCGAAACCGGGCATCTCAGGCAGAAGCGACATGGCCCAAAGGCAACAGGAGAGAGATTCTACTGCCCAAGAAGAGTCGACGAGCTGCTGCTGAGACCGCCCGGTCAGGCCCGCTGTGAAGAACTGCCTCTCGTCCAGAGTCGTGTGCTTCCAGACTCCGGATGTCTCAAGAGATCCACGGATCGCGTCTGCTGCCTGCTTATACTGCTGCAGCAAAGCTTCCCGCTCCGACGCATCCCAAGTTTCCATCATCCCAACGAGCATGTCTGGCGGAGGCCATGCCATGGCGTGGACAATACGAATTCCAAGAATGCGAGACCGTGCATACACCAGCTGAACATCGGGACGCGAATCCTTCTTACCCCATCCGAACACAGTATCCCCCTCCGTCTAACGTCCAGCGAATGAGCAGACGCGCATCCGCTTGCTTGTCAGTGTAGCTCTTGGCGTTCTGCTCGATTCGCTTGTTCGACATCCCATCTAGACATGCATGAACCCAGAGGCGAACATCAAAACCGAGCCACAAATCACGAGCAACGCTCCCGTGGCCCTCTGCCCCGCCGGCTTCACGTCAAAGTCATGGATTCTTGCATCGAGATCAACGAATCGGGCATTAACTGACTCCGTTGTCTCGCTCACCACAGCTTTGATTTGCCCGATGGCTTCTGCACGACCGGCGCTCTCGTTCAAGCACATTTGAAGCAGGATGTCTGTCCGAGACTGCAGCCGTTTGACCGTCTCCCCCAGATCTAATCCATCGGGGATCTCATTCCACGCGAACCCGGTTGCCCAGCTGCCCGTGGCGATGTTGATCGACGCTGACCCGGATATCGCTTGGGGTCTGACTTTACCACCCCTGAGCCTAGACCAAGCGGCTCGCAGTCGGGACGCCGCGGCCATCCGGCTCTCACGCGCCCAGCCCAGCACAGTGACCTTGAGCCACTGCAGATCGCGCGAGGAGCTGATGGCCACCCCTGCGACATTCATCACGAAGCCGAGAACTAGGATAGCAATCGCCATCGGTGTAACCCCCCCATCATTTGGTATGTCGAACGTCTGACGTTTGAGCTGCGAGCGTAGCGCTTTAAGAGCGAAACGACTATCCGCGAGTCAGCTCGAAACGTTTGTTCGATGTGGCCGGCACCGGTCGCAAGCGCTACTTGGAGCGGCTGAGGATGTCCCACTTCTTGCTGTTGAATTCGGATTCCGACAGGATCCCATCCCGATGGAGTTCATGCAGTCGTCTCAATTGGATGATCGCCGCCGCGCGCTCATCCGGTCGCTTGCCCAGATAGAGATCCTTGGCGCGCTCCCAATCCTCAGAGGAGATTACGCTCGCATCACGCAGTTCCGCGAGCTTGCTCAGCTCATCAGCAATCGATGACTGACTGCCTAGCGTGACACCAGATGTCAGCGCCTGTTCAATCGCCTCACGGATCAGCTTGGCAGTGTCGAGAGAAGCTACGCGTATGTTGAGGTTCTCCCCGGACGAAAGACCCACGATCACTCCGCGACGTGCCGAATCCTCTCGATCCGCAATCCATCCAGATCTAACCATTCTCGCCCCGGCTACCGCGACTGCGACGCCAATAACGCAGAAGACGCCGGCAATGCTGAACAGCATTCCTGCGTTCAGCCCACTGACCAGCATCAAGACTGCGATAATGGCACCCACGAGGAACAAGCCCACACCCCGAGCCATCCGCGACCCATGCCGATCAGTCTCTACCTCAGGAAGTTTCGACACGCGAACGGCCGTCACTCCAGAAATCGGGCACGTCACATCCCGGTATTTGAGTCTCGCGCTCGTGACGATGAGATTCTTGCCAACGTAGTACTCGATCTCTGCCATCGGTCCCCCAAATACGATATCGACCCTAACCATCAGCTCCATCGAACGTCTGACGTTTGAGCAGCGAGCGTAGCGCTTTCAGAACGAGACCGCTATCTGCGAGTCTGCTCGAAACGTTTGTTAGCTCCCTCCACGCAACCAGACGATGCCCCTCTCGATACAACGAGAGTAGGCAGCCCTGTCAAATTCAAACGGACCCACGTCATCGAACTCATCAATCTGTCCATCGAGCGCGGTATCGAAAGCGAAACTGTGCCATGAGATGGTATTGGGGCTGACCGTTACGCAGACAGACACCTCGCCGCACTCGGGATCGCCGCACTCTCCACATACGTACATCGAGCATCGCCACGTGCCATAGTCGGTCGAACCAGGCAACAACCAAGACGCGGCTTTGATGCACTCATCCTTGACGGGAAAACGAGCGATACACGAGACGTGATCGAACTCGCTGAAGAGCTGCCGAAGCGGCGTATCGTCGATGACGAAGTCCATGTATTCAACGCCCAGACCAGTGGGGGCGGACCGTCGCGCAATAGTGAGATCCAAACGGTTCATAGGTCTCCTAGTGGAGCTAACGTCTGACGTTTGAGCGGCAGGCGTGTCGCTCTCGAAAGAGTAGCGCTTTCGCTGTCCGCTCGAAACGTTTGTTAGGCACCGCGGATTCAGATACTAAACACACCACTCCCGGCAATTGCACATTCGAAGCATCAGCCACAGCGCGTGGCGCTATCAATTGAATGCCGTTGTTAGGCTCCTGCGTCGTTGCCTTTGAGTTCGCGATAGCGTTCGTTCCACCAAGCCACAAGTTCAGAGTGCTGCTCATGGCTGACCCAGGTTATGTTGTCTTGGGCCTGAGGGTCACCCCCGAAGACGATGGGCGTGACGTACCATTTGACCAGTCCGACGAAGCGACTATCCGCCTCGAGAGACGCTGCCTCAGGAACATTGCAGGGCAGCACATGCCGTGCGTCAAGCGGTACCGACGGAACCGCAAACGCTTGGCCTTCGCTATCGCACACAATCAGATCGTCCCAGCCGCGCAGACCCATCACCGAGTGTTCAGGGAATTCCTGAGCAACGCGATACCTCTGAGTGGCGTCCGCAATCTCACCCTCACCAAAGATGATGTAGTACTCGTCGCCGTGCCAACCCTCATTCATGTGCGTCAACCTTCGGTTATGTGTGCCTAACGTCTGACGTTTGAGCTGCGAGCGTAGCGCTTTCAGAGAGCGAAGACTATCTGCGAGTCAGCTCGAAACGTTTGTTAGGCCGTAGCTACTCGATACCGACACCGGCAACGGACGTTCCCTCCGGCAGATTGTGCGTCCGCTCATGGATCTGCCCGAGCAGCGAGAAATGCACGGCCATATCGAGCGACCGGATGTTGTCCGGAACACAATTTCCGCCTAGGACCATGGGCTGCTCCAAGTCGTAAACCTGTCCCGGTCCCAAGGTTCGACCCTTGGCAGCAAGATCAGCACACATCTCGACAAACAGATAGTCGTAGACAAACTGCCGATCTGCCAGAAGCGAACGCAGCTCTTCCGGAGAGTCAGCCACGGTGCTCAACTCAGCGGCCTGGGTATCAAGGAACAGAACCGAGCCATCGTCCACATCCTGCAGGAACGCATCACCTGCGGCAGTGACAAGAATAGGCAAACGACTCGTCCCGATGAGCCAGACCCAGTCCGCGAGCAGGCCGTCGCGATCAATGTGCGCGAAGCTTACTGTGAGATCGTCGAGCGTGATAGCCATGAATCCCCCTTCATATCGGCCTAACGTCTGACGTTTGAGCTGCGAGCGTAACGCTTTCCGAGAGCGACGACTATCTGCGAGTCAGCTCGAAACGTTTGTTCGATGGACCACGCATAACCTGACTGGACGCTGCGATTGCCGCTAGGAGTTGCGACTCGAAGCTTCCGCCTTCGTCGAAGTCTAAGGTCGTCAGAAGTTCTTCGAGCCGCTGCAAGAGCGCGGAGTCCCCCAGCTCTTCTGCGGCCTCAAGACTCAGAAGGCTGACATCGCTGCCCTCCCATTCACGCAGTAACGCAGCGCGTACACGTAGATCGCCGCGACGAGCAAGACCGACAAGGGCCTCGCCGCGAATCTCGAGGTCCGGATCATCAAGGGCACTCGCCAGAGTCTCGCGAATCTCATCGCTATCTGCCTCAGTCAGTGACCCGAGACCAAACACAGCCCAATTCCTAGTGTCGAAGTCAGTATCTTGAGCAAGTTGAATCAGTGCGGCCACTGCCAGCTCATCGCCGAATCCGCCAAGGGCAGACGCCACGGCGTAGCGAATCTCAGAACTCTCGTGATTCGTGAACTCACACAGCGCTGCGACGCAGCGCACATCGCCGCGATGCCCCAGATTGATGATGGCGGCTCCAAGTACATCCAAATCCGGATCGCCCAACATCGTCAGAAGAATGTCCACCGACTCCGTGAGAAAGGTAGGCGTCCCCGAGCCAAGCTGGCCAAGAAGGTTCGCGCCGATTTCACGGTCAGATGGGTCATCACTCTGGGTCAAACGTCTGCCCAGATCGAATTCAGTCTGCCCCCCGCGCTTCTGGAGAGCCGTCAGGGATTCCCACTGACTCTCTTCGTCCTGACGTTCAACCCGATGAGCCACAAGGAGCTCCTCCGATGTCCGCGCTTCCGCTGAACCTAGTTCGGGCAACTACCTCACTCCTGTTCCATCGAACGTCCAGCGAATGAGCAGACGCGCATTCGCTTGCTTGTCAGTCTAACTCCTGGCGTTCTGCTCGATTCGCTTGTTCTACACTTCTGGAGGGGTGATATCGACGGATATCGCCCCTCCAAGGCACGAAGCACGGTGGGCACTTCCCTCATTGCATCTAGGTTGAATGCAATGGTGCGCCGCGTTTCAGCCGGTTCCCTGCCGTTTGCTTCTTTGAAGAGCCGTATCATGTGCGAGCGAGTGCCGTGTATGTGTAGAACGTCTGACGTTTGAGCAGCGGACGTGCCGCTTTCGAAAGAGTAGCGCTTTCGCCGTCTGCTCGAAACGTTTGTTGGGCAGTCAGCGCACGCGCCACAGGTCGCACTCAAAAAAACGTCCACAAAGGAGTGACCCCCTACAAGCCCATTGCCTTGCGCTTGTCCATGATGGTGACCACATGATCCTCAAGGTGCTCGACAGCGTGCTCGAATACTTCGCGCAGAGTCTGCAGGCCGTTTTCAGAATGCACCGCCGTGCGTTCCCATGCCTGCGGAGCGAGACGCTCCAAGTCTGCCGCAAGCTGTTCACGTTGCGCTGCAAGCAGGCGTAGATCGAGTTCAGGATCGCGCTCGTGGTAGTGGAGCGGTCCCGGATAGCTCGCAGACTCAACGCCCATGAGCAGCGGCTTGTCCGTCGCAATCGTGCGCTTGACGCGATCACACATGAACTGATCCGAGTCGACGATGTGACAAAGCACCTCAAGTGAACTCATCTTGCCGGCGATAGGACGGGCGCACAGCGCCTCCGGGTCCATCCCGGCGATCGCGTCGCGCAAAGCGGCCGGGCCAACGCGGTAAGCGTCAATAAGTTCCGGGATGGTTGCTGACGATGACATGGTACTGTCCCCTTCCGGCGAAGATGTGGCGTTCAACGCAGCGAGAGACGTGCGTGCGCGGGGCGCCTCAACCCGGCACTCTCTTTGGATCTGCCCAACGTCCAGCGAATGAGCAGACGCGCATCCGCGTGCTTGTCAGTCTAACTCCTGGCGTTCTGCTCGATTCGCTTGTTAGGCATCTGTCTCAGGCTGCAAAGCGTCTTCTGATTCTGAAGGCATCGACAGCAGTTGCTGTAATGCTTGTCGATTCATCTTTGACGAATCGCGCACCAACTTCGTCATCTGATCCATGCTGGCCACAGGCACATCTGAATTGATGTACGGGTGCAGTGCTGACGGCAGATCCCTGGCCATCATCTCTCCACGTTCTTGCATGACCCTCACAGTCCCCGCCATTTGTTCCATAACAGGTATGAACTGATCAATGTACTCGTCACGGATTTGGGAGTGCTCCAGCCGCACGTTCTCGCGTCGAAGTTGCTCGCGGTTGAGCGCCAAGATTTCTTCTAGTAGTTCTTCGGTCGTGCGCGGCGCCGCGACCGGTTCATCGAGACTGGGAATCTTTAGCAATTGCGCCTCCAAGTGAGGCCACCATACGTCGAAGATCTCCCCCAGATCGACTTCAGATATCCTATCAGCGTCTAGTGCTCGATTCAGGTTCTGAAGGACTTTCAGGACTCCCGCACGGTCAAGAGTTACCGCTTGAAACTGAGCCAAAGGACCGCCCAGTTGAACTGGAGTCATATCGAATAGCAGTGGGCAAACAAATGTCTGTTCAATCGTCTTCGAAAGGGCACCTGCTTCGAAAACAAGCCAAGGGTTTGACTGGTTCTCCGGCGTTACCAGCAATATGCCAACCTTGGCCTGCCCAAGCTCCGACGATACTTCAGGCAACCAGCGAGCGCCGCTCGCAATGTCCTCGTCAGACATCCAAGGACGAAGTGACTGCATCACCCGGGGTAGCCATGTTCGCAAAGCATCTGCGAGAAAACGACTCCGTGAACCCGACCAGCTTAGGAAGACCCTCACAGACTCTCCTTTCGTATGCCTAACGTCTGACGTTTGAGCAGCGGACGTATCACTCTCGAAAGAGTAGCGCTTTCGCCGCCTGCTCGAAACGTTTGTTAGGCGGATCTCTCCACGGCCCACGGACGCACTTCGGGCTCCGCAACCATCAGCAAGATATCGCCGAAACTACAGCTGCCGAGCAGCTTTCGCTGATACGGCAGATAGAGGGCAACCGTAAGCCCACGAGCATGTTCGACGAGAACTTTGACGGCTCGCGTCTGCCTGTGTCCCGCCGGCGTGATCGTCACGTCCTCACACACGGCCACTGCTTTGAGCGCATGTTCTTCTGCCTCGCGGCGAAGTGCCTCATGCAGGCGTGGCAGAATCTCGATTGACGATACTTTCGCGTCGAGGTCATCCGGAGCAGCCATGACAAGACGAACACTGCCGTCAGTCTCAAGAACAGCCCCATGGGGCAGGAACTGACCGCGCTTGCGCACGAACATCTCCGACGCCTCGAACAAAGGATTTGCCAACGCCTCGATGTCAGGCTTGAGTTCAGCGAACAGATCACTCATCTAGTCCCCCTTGACTGCCATTCACATTTAACGCGCACCCGCCAAACCCCACGCTCCCACAATACGACAACCGTGTGCTCATCGAACGCTGGAAACATCGAGGATCACCGAGACGGCGTCGAGCGTCAGCTCCTCGCAAGTCTGTGTATCTTGGGACGGAACGCGCCACCATGACCGAGCGTTTGGCCGCATGTTGTTATCCCACCAAACGGTCACAACGGAGAAATCGTCTAACAGAACAACTTGCCCCATGTGCATTCGCTTATCAGGGTACGCCGCCCGAAACGCTTCACGGGCGCGCCGCGAGGCCGATCGCGCCCTACGATGCGCAACCAATCGCTTCGAGAGACTCTCGCCGACACCCATGATTCCGCCTAACGTTTAAGGCATAAGCTGCGAGCGCAACTCTCTCAGAAAACGTAAACCTCTTGCGAGCCAGCTTGATGCCTTTGTTAGGCGGGTAGAGAACATTTATGAACGACTATGTCTACTTGAGGGAAACCTTCTGTCCCTCAACAAGAAGGGTCCAGTTGTCCTTGCTGAAGGAATCCTTCGCGACTTCGAACACCGTCCCGCCACTGACCGTGATTCCCGGATTGAGATCGCTTATTACCTTTCGCGTTGGGTCAATCTCAGTCGCGTAGCTACTGGAGGCATTGACGTCAGACGAAAACTTGGTTCCGTTCGGGTCGATAAGGTTGACGGTGAATGAGTTCCAGAAAGAACTGATTGGCTTGTTAGTGATGTTCTTGTACTTCCACTGCACCGCAACATAGACACCGCCCTCAGCAGGCTTGGAGTCAAAGTATTCGGATCCCACTTTGGATTTAACCTCTACCGCTGTCACAGTAATCTCATATTTGTCAGTACTGAAAGACTGTCCGACCTTGATCACTGGTTCCGCAGTCGCTTGACCTTGATTGCCACCTGAACTCGAAGACGAGGTGCTAGTCTGATCCTGACTGGCCCCTGAGTTCGAGGACGAAGTGCCAGTGGCGTCGGATCCCAAGCGGGCCAGACAGGAGGAGATGCCGCAACAAGACAGGAGCACCAACGCGACAATGACAACTATTAAGCCAGCGCGACGACGTTTCCGAACTGGTGCCTGGATAGCCGGAGGAGTCCGGCTCAGGAGCTGATAGAACCAATTGCGCAACTCGTTAGTTGCCCAAGTTAGCTCACCCGCTCGATCATATCCAGCCACTTGGGCATGACTGACTTGCACGTTGCCGATGCTGAACAGTTGCGTTACCTCATTAAACTCCAGAGGACGCCCGTCTACATAGACTCCCACCTGCATCTGTGATCCCCCCATGCTACAGAGTTATTCTGTCCCGCTTCAAATGGTACTACACTCCGCCTAACGTCTGACGTTTGAGCGGCAGGCGTGTCGCTCTCGAAAGAGTAGCGCTTTCGCTGTCCGCTCGAAACGTTTGTTAGGCCGTAGCTACTCGATACCGACACCGGCAATGGACGTTCCTTCCGGCAGATTGCGTGCCCGCTCATGGATCTGCCCGAGCAGCGAAAAATGCACGGCCATATCAAGCGACCTGATGTTGTCTGGAACACAATTGCCGCCTAGGACCATGGGCTGCTCCAAGTCGTAGACCTGTCCCGGCCCCAAGGTTCGACCCCTAGCAGCAAGGTCAGCACACATCTCGACAAACAGATAGTCGTAGACGAACTGTCGATCTGCCAGAAGCGAACGCAGCTCTTCCGGGGAGTCCGCCACGGTGCTCAACTCAGCGGCCTGGGTGTCGAGGAACAGAACCGAGCCATCGTCCGCATCCTGCAGGAATGCATCACCTGCGGCAGTGACTAGAATAGGCAAACGGCTCGTCCCGATGAGCCAGACCCAGTCCGCAAGCAGACCATCGCGATCGATGTGCGCGAAGCTAACTGTGAGATCGTCGAGCGTGATAGCCATGAATCCCCCTTCATATCGGCCTAACGTCTGACGTTTGAGCTGCGAGCGTAGCGCTTTCAGAGTGCGACGACTATCGGCGAGTCAGCTCGAAACGTTTGTTAGGACGACCCCAGTTCACGCAGTAGCTGCTCAGCCTGCCGAACGGTGGCGGGGTCCACAGCCTCAGAAGCCGCGATGGCCGAAAGCGCTTCCCGGGCCATTCCTCCATTGATGATGCGACGTGCGCAGTTCACGCGTGTTCGCCGTCCGCCCTCGCTGTAGCGCTGGGGCAGACGCTCGATCGCGTGCTCGGTTGAAAGTGACAAGTCCGCGAATACAGCGTAGTACTCGACGAATGCGGCGTAGCCGACACTCCTCAGCAGCCGCTCCACATCTGCTTGGGCCGCCTGCCGTGGCTGGCGGTCTGTACGGGATCGCGGACGCACCGCGCCGCGTGCAGAAGATCGCGGCGAACGCTGATCATGGACTTGACGAACGAGCTGCTTGATCTCGTCCGCCGTGACCTGACACTCCGAGACCAGGTCCATCAATCGATAATGGTTGTCCCAATGCTTGGTCCACAGAGTGCCGCCCGCCAGCTGTTCGAAGTCTACCCTAAGTGGCGTGCGCCATTCCTCATATCGCTCGAGACTCGCAATCCTGCTTTCGAGATCTGCGACCCCACGGGTGTGAGGCGAGAGCTTGGCTGGTCCAACCATCCAGGTCCGCCAGTCCGATCCGCCTTTGGACTGGTTGCACTTGCCGCATGCCGGAACAAGGTTGGCGATCTCCGAAACGTATCCCGTCGGACGCTTGTTCTTCACAAGGGGCCGGAGATGGTCCCATTCTGTCGTAGCGTTCCCGCAGTAGACACACTCGGTGTGGTCCAGCGTCATGCCCAAGACCGCGAGCGCCTCTTCAATCTCCTCCTGGGAAGGGTGAAAGACCGGAATGATCGAGTTCACGAATGAGTTGGTCAGGGAGGAGGACCGGGCCGAAATTGTCACCGCGTTCGGCATCTGAAACACGACGAGCCTCCTAGTCTGTTCGTCCTAACGTCTGACGTTTGAGCTGCGAGCGTAGCGCTGTCAGAAAGCGTAAACCTTTTGCGAGTCAGCTCGAAACGTTTGTTAGGCGTTGACCGATCGTTCACGAGCTATGTCATAGCGACGCTTCTGAGATGGAGTCAAGAGCGCCAGGTGCGGCTCAAGCAACCTCACGACGGTTGAGTACTCGCCTCGTTTGAAAGCATGTCCCGCCTCAGAAACCGCCACATTGGCTGCACGTTGAGCTCTTGAAGGGGCTCGCGCGAGCCTCTCTTCATCCAGCTGGCGTTGGTGATCGACGATGGCGTCCAGAACCTTGAAATCGCCAGAAAGAACATCCCTTGCGTACTCCATAAGGTCAGCCGCCTGACGAAGAATCTGTTCACGCTGCCCCAACAGCTGCCTGCTCTTGGTATTCCCTTCGGGAGCAAGTTTCGGCATCAGCTTCCATACGGGAAGTCCGTACCAATCATCATCTGCATCCTCTGCATGAAAAACCTTCGTCGAAGCTCCCATCCCGTAGGAAACACCCTCGATCTCAATCACCGTGGTGGAGTTGCCAAGCCGAACGCTGAAGGGATTTGCATATCGCTCCGGACGACAAGGCAGCTCCATGTAGTCTCCGTCTTCAAGCAAGGAGCGATACGCATCCAAGACCCACGCTCGAAATTCATCGACCCCATTGGCGCGGGAGTCCAAGAGCACATCGTACTTTGTTCGCCCAGCGCTACTAACGACCGCCTCGGACACGTCCGACGCAGACAACGCCTGCCGAGGAACTTTGCGATTACGGAACCAATTGAGAAGATCCACCCATGCCCCCCGGAGCCGATCCAGTGATACGCCTAACGTCTAGCGAATAACCTGCAAACCGAGGCCCACAAGGCCTCGGAGGAAGCGCGGCTTACTTGCCGAGGTTTGTCAGGTTGATTCGCATGTTGGACGGCGACCTACCTATACTCCCCACTGGCAAGCATCTTCCGCACTTCAACACAAACCCCATCGTGAAGATCCGCCAAGTCCGGATCCTCGCCTTGCTCGATCCGCTTC
Organism: Coriobacteriia bacterium; assembly: GCA_013336165.1. NCBI lineage: Bacteria > Bacillati > Actinomycetota > Coriobacteriia > Coriobacteriia bacterium. The sequence goes on along the minus strand of JAAXUF010000018.1, from coordinate 20,756 downwards.
AGGATCATGCTGCGCGGAAAAACAGTGAGCGACGTCTTCTGGTAACGCAAGGCCAAATCAACACCGTCGTTGTCGACGTACCGCACCCAAGACATATCGAGGCTGTGGCAGAGAATGTCACCCAGCACGGTCCCGAGAGCGACCGCCTCGCCAACGGCATCGGCAGTGTAGGGTCCGTGTGCCAGAATCTCCTGCATGAGCGGAAGATCCGCTGCAGTTCCTGTGAGCCTTGATCCCGGGAAGTGCACCGCGACTACTGCTGGCAGGAACTCGCGATCCAACGCCAGCGTCGCTTCGTCTTCACCCGCCAGACTCCCGAACTGCCTCAACTCAGAATTGCGATTCCGCCCGAATCTCTTCGACAGAAACCCCATGCTCACCCCTTCAATGTCCGTCCAACGTCTGACGTTTGAGCTGCGAGCGTAACGCTTTCAGAGAGCGACGACTATCTGCGAGTCAGCTCGAAACGTTTGTTAGCATACTCAGCCTTGCACGGGATCACGCTTGAGAAGTCGTCGCAAAACATAGCGACTCCGTGGATAGTCTCTCAGCTGGTCGCCAACGACTGCATTCTCCTTCGCGAGCCCAAGGGCAATCGACACTCCGAACGCCGCTGAACGCAGCGAGCGAACCGTCAATATCCAAATCGAGACGACCGCTGCCACCCCAATGAGGACAGGTGGGAGAAAAATGGCGGCAACGTTCACATAGTACGCGAGATCAGCCGAAACCTTCCTGCTGAGACCGAAACCCATCGCTGAATCAAAGACGGCATAGAAGAGCGGCCCAAGCCAATGACGATTGAGCCAAGACAGGACTGGGAGCCACAATAGGAGGAAGATCACTTCCGCGGCAACCACGATCCACTCACGCAAGAAGTAGCGGGTGGCCTTGTACGAGTCCGCCTCAGCCTTCGACAGATGAGCCTCCTGCGGATTTGGAAGCGGCTCCACTCTGATGCCAAAGACTCGCAACACCGCAGGCCACCATGAGAGTGGCCCACTGTACACACAGGCGAGCACAAACCGTGTTGATAGCGTCAATCCCGAGACATGATGATCCACGTCTTCGCCCCCCGTTTCCCCGAACACCCAAGCGATTCGTCAACTCCGAGAACGTCCTGCTGATGATGCTAACGTCCGGTGTTTGAGCTGCGAGCGTAGCGCTTTCACAATGCGAAGACTATCTGCGAGTCAGCTCGAAACACGTGTTAGAACGGACCCCGATTCAGGCCGCGGTTCCCGACCATGGCCGAATCTTGTCGAGTTCCCCCGCCAGTCGCTCGTGAGCAACTTCCGTGTCGTAGGCGACCTGGGCACGCAGCCAGTAACCCTCCGACAATCCGAAGAAGCGGGACAGACGCAGGTCAGTATCAGCCGTGATCGCGCGCCTACCGGCCACGATCTCACCGATGCGCTGCGCCGGTACCCCGATCTCCTTGGCGAGACGATACTTCGAGATGCCCATAGGAAGCAGGAACTCCTCAAGCAAAAGCTCGCCTGGCGTTACGGGTGCAAGTGCGGTTGTCATCATCATCACCTTCTAGTGGTAGTCCACAATCTCAACGTCTTCGGGTCCAGCGGCAGTCCAGCGAAAGCAAACACGATACTGATCGTTAATCCGAATACTGTGTTGACCAGCGCGATCACCCTTGAGCGCCTCGAGCCGATTGCCCGGCGGCACCCTCAAGTCGTCAAGCTGACCAGCGATCTCGAGTTGCCGCAGTTTGCGACGCGCGACGGACTCAAAGGCGACGAAGCGCTTGACGCGCATGCCACCTGCGAGAGCTGCTGTGTCGGTGTCACGGAACGAGATGATCATGGCAAGAATAATAACGCTGTGCGTGAATAACGTCAAACGTTATTCACGCGTAACAACCTCAGACGATTTATGGGTCTCGTTCTAACGTCTGACGTTTGAGCGGCAGGCGTATTGCTTGCTGAAGCGTACCGCTTTCGCTGTCCGCTCGAAACGTGTGTTAGACACCCCGGCGCCCCTGGCCACGGCAGCTACGACCAGTATCGACTGGGCACGATCATCACGGCCGATGTATCTGGGTGGAATAGCAGCGGAAAGAAATCCCCTTTGAGTACACCATGCGGCAGATGCTGCCGGAACACCATGACCGACGAGGACTTGATAAGCTTTCCCCCTGTGATACTGGAGGGGACGGTCCAGCCCAAACCGCGTTCCATCTCATCAGTGATCATCGAGGCCAGCTCACGTCGATCGGGTTCTTCGGGCATCGTATTCTTGAGCTGATACAACTCGCGTGCGACAGATGAGAGCCATTCGGGGCATGCATCCAGAGAGCGATCCGGGGCGTAGATCACCATCGCGGGGTGATCCATCTTCCCAGGACTGAACAGCAGCGTGTTCGCTTGGACCAACGCTCCCCAGACAACACCACCTTCGTGCATTAACAGATCCTGGTTGCGGAAGAACTCCATCAGGTCGTCATCATCTTCCATCCATGATGGACGAGAGCCACTGACGTACCTGCGAGCGAACAGACCGAAGTGTCGAGGTTCGACCCCGATCTTGGCCCTAATAGCATTGATCGCATCACGCATTCGGTCCTCCTCTCTGCGGCGTGTCTAACGTCTGACGTTTGAGCTGCGAGCGTAACGTTTTCAGAGCGAAACGACTATCTGCGAGTCAGCTCGAAACGTTTGTTAGGCAGAGGAGTCCCCGCCATCTGACTGCTCCGGCGGAGAGTCGCGGAGAGAGCGTCGCACGCGAGACAGTAGACGACGCAGTACCGTCCGCTTGTTCCGCCCCTTTGGCATGGGGAAAATGCCGGCGCTCTTGGTTCGTGAATCACCGGCGTACATCGCATCCCACCAGCGCTCACCACCTGCGATGAAGTCATCGAGCGGTACCTGAGTGCCGTCAGACGTGAAGACCAGTAGATCATCGAACCAAACCACCAGATCAAGATACCGGTCTGCTTCGTCTTGGAAGACCGAAATTGAGTGAGACAGACCCCCCGTCTCGCCCGAGGTCCAATCGAGACTGTAACGCCCCGCCATACTTGCTAGCGAAGCGTCGTCTGTATCGATGAACTCCCAGCCATAGATGGGTAGCCCTCCAAACCCCTTCACGACCTCAAGGAGTTCATTGAGTTCGAATCGTCTGGCTGGCGCACGGCAATCGTCCCAGCTGCCATCCCTCAACGAGGCGACAACCCGCCCAACAGGAGAGAAGATGATTTGTACACGCGGGTCAGCAGGGGGGTCGCCGTGATTCGTCAGGGCAAGCACAGAGAAGGTTGCAGCCGCCAGTCGCTGTTCCGGCAAGACCTCGAATCCGAGCAAAGTTGACTCGTTCAACGCCGTCCCGAGTCCTTGGCGCTGTTCGTCCCCGATGTCCAACCGACTACCCCACTTCTGCCTAACGTCTGACGTTTGAGCGGCAGCCGTATCACTCTCGAAAGAGTAGCGCTTTCGCTGTCCGCTCGAAACGTTTGTTAGCCATGCCTGCGGCAATCTAGCTATGCAACTCAACGACATCAGATTCATGACGAGGACTGAGCTTGAAGTAGATGAAGCCAACCTGACTACCTTGGTATCCACCTGCAAGCAACCTGATGGGATGATCTACGGGTATTCGATTGTACGCGAGTCCCGAAACCTGTCCGTTCTCATCACAGCTCGTCAGACGATAATGACGCGCTAGAACTGAGCTCAGTGGACCGATTGTGAGCATCTGTGATTCTTCAGTCTCCGGGTCGTCCCCGGCGACAAACTCGATGTGCCCAGCCGAATCAGAGTCGAAGACAAAGTCATCGCCACCGTCAGTTTCCATTCCAAACATGGCTAGGTACGACACCACCTTGCTGTCCGTCTTGTCCTCAAGCGTCTTCGAGCCCAAGGTCATCCCGACGTCAGAAACCCTGAGGCTCAGGGTTGTTTGATTTCCATTGCCGGGTTCGCGATCCAAGATGTCGAAACTCATGCGAAATCGAAAAGGATATGGACGCAGGTGCACCCATCTGTCCCCAATTGAGGCCATTTCTGATTCCGCAAGAGCGTCGAACATCGACAGAGAAACCTTCGCAGAGTCTGTGGTTGAGAGGAGAAAGCCCACGTCAACCATGCTCCAGAACCCCGCGTGAGACCAGAAGATCGCTACTTTGGCCTCCGCACCTAGCTTATCTGCGTAGGTCGCGAGCCGTTCAAGGTAGACACGTCGAAACACCTTCAGCGGCGGATTCGTTTTGGAGGCGCAGTTCTTGACCTCAACGACAAATCGTTTGCCTTCTTGAGTGACCAACAGGAAATCGGGTGAAGACACCTCTTCATCCTCTAGGACAGTTCCGCTTCCATTGTCGAGACGCTGCGAGAGGACAGTCCCGCCCAAGGCATGAACGACCCATTCAAACATTGCCTCAGTGTGAACTCCGTACTGGAGAATCGGGTTGGACACAGCCGCCTCGATACGAACGCCAAGCGCGTCCGAGAAGTCCTGCAGCAGTGTTGGATCCCCCAGCGAGGCACCTGTGCCGGATGCGAAATCAGCTATGGCTCTGTACAGCGCTGTGTCCTCGAAACCAACGGCCGCTTTTTGTCCTGCAACCCTGTTCTCGCGAGTGCTTGGCATGAAGCCCCCCGATCATGCAATGGCTAACGTCTGTCGTTTGAGCTGCGAGCGTAACGCTTTCAGAGTGCAACGACTATCTGCGAGTCAGCTCGAAACGTTTGTTAGATGCGACCGCCGATTCTCAATCATTCAGAATGGCCGGCCCGTACAGAGCCTGCAACTCATCAAGTCTCTCACGCGTGAGGGGCACAGGCACGATGCCTAGGCGCTCACGAACGAGACTGGCCATGTCGTCGCGTTCCTGCCATGAATCCGGTTGGCCGGGCGTCGCGAGATACTCCAATGCCCCGTCGAGATCGTAGACGAGCTGCTCGAGAGTGAACCAGCCGTTGACCGCCCCGATGGCCATGAACTCGTCGAAGCCACCCGCGATGACTCGATTGCAGTCACTGAATGCACCGGGGACGGTCATCACGATGGGCCACGCCTTGCGATCAACACCCTCGACCTGCAGAAGACCAAAGTGAACGCCATCGCCGCCCGTGTGAGCAAACGTCAGTGAGTTCAAGGGCGTGCAATCGTAATCCCATCGTTCAAGTGGGCGCACGAGCAGGAGCCCGACTAGATCCAGAACGTATAGAGGATTCTTCGACGACGTGCGGCCAAGTTCATCCGCCAGGCGCCAGAGAGCCTCGAGCGTCGCCGGAAAATCGGGGTCAGGAGCCGACTCCTCAGGTGCGCGTCCAAATAATCTGTCGAGAAGACCCGACATCCGTGAATCCCCTCCCCCACAAGCAGTTGGCCCTTGGTCTGCATCTAACGTCTGACGTTTGAGCAGCGAGCGTAGCGCTTTCAGAGCGAGACGGCTATCTGCGAGTCTGCTCGAAACGTTTGTTCGATGAGACGCGTTGAGTCCGAAACGCCGCGATTCACCTCATCCATGGAAGACTCACCACATACGCGAAACCAGAGCGACGGCAGCTCCAATCGCCCCAGCGGTGGCAATGCTCGCATAAAGATAGCGCGCGATACGCATGATCCCGTAGCCGCCGACCTCGCCAGTCTCCCAATCGGGTGAGGTAATTGCGATGGGTGCCGCGGCAGGATAACGCCAGTAGATGCCGGCCACGAACACGCCAGCAAAGAGGCCGAGACCCAGTTCGATGACACCGGAACCCGGCGCAATCATCGCTGAAACGGCCGAAAGCACCGTAGAAACGACTGCGGCTACCGCCCCTAGCCGCAGAATGTCTGCCGGACGCGTCAGAATTGAAGCAGCGCAACCGGCTTTCGCAGCTGCCCGGAGCCGAACAGCCAAGAATCCTTGATGCAGACGGACGACAATTCCGACGAGAGCCGCGACGAACAGAAGCGTGTATACGAGTGTCACGATGTCTCCCCTTCATCGTTCCATCGAACGTCTGGCGTTTGAGCAGCGGCCCCGCCGCTTTCGAAAGAGTAGCGCTTTCGCCGCCTGCTCGAAACGCTTGTTAGCTACACGCTGTCATTCCATTCCAACGTCAATCTCGCAGGTCGCTCGTGGCGCGATCACCGAAGCGTGCACAAGCGGGAAAGCCGTTCTTCAGAGGAGACGGCGTACGCTCTCCTCACCTTCCGACTCTGCGGCACCCGGCTCCAAGAACGTTTCGCTTGCGCACTTGCAGGTCGACTGCTCCAAGCCGGGATTCGCGAGATTGTCCGAGCGCGGAGCGCGAGCCGTATCCCCCTGCTTCCCAGTCGATTCCTGTTGTAGCTAACGTCTGAGGCATGAGCAGACGCGCATGACCTCTCAGGTCAGTCTACCTCTTGGCGTTCTGCTCGATGCCTTTGTTCGACATGACCCGTCGAAGTGCGGGTGGTGGCCAGAAGAGCAAACGTAGCGACACACTACGATACCGCCACCAAACGAACGTCAAAACAGTTGCCACGATGATTGCCGCGGAAGCCACTGTCACGGAGGAATACTGCCAACCGCCCGCCGCACCAAAATCGTAGCCGAAAGCCCACAAGGTCTGCGCCTGACCTCCACGCAGAACATGCGCAGCCGACACCACGTCGAGGAGCGCTTCGCAAAACAGGAGCCAAACGACTGATCGATTGAGGGCATGCGCCCATGACGTCACGGCCAGCACGGCAAATGCTTCGACGGATTTCCAGAACACAATGTAGATCCAGCCGAGCACCAAGGCGTGGGTATCGACCCAATCTCCCCACAAACCCAATGCGAGATATGAGGCCGCCACATTTGACGCAAGGACAACCACGACCCACAGGAGCCACGCAACCAAGGTCCATCCGATGGCAGTGAATACAACGTAACGAAGACGCACTGGAGTCACATCACTGGCCATGCTGACGTCTTGGGTCATCTTCCCCTCCCCCACAGTTCTGTCGAACGTCTGAGGCATGAGCAGACGCGCACAACCTCTCAGGTCAGTTTACCTCTTGGCGTTCTGCTCGATGCCTTTGTTAGGTGGGCCCGTACGCAGCCTGCTATTCAGACCGCATGCAAAAACGCTCAGAACGCAGCTTGGGATTGGTTTCGCGAGAGAATATCCCACTTCTTCATGTTGAATTCCGACTCCGAGAGAACCCCGCTGCGATGAAGTTCGTAAAGCTGTCGCAGTTGCTCAATAGCCTGCTCTTGCGCGCTTGGACGCTTGCCAAGGAACAGATCTTTCGCCCTTTCCCAATCTGACTCCGATATGGCCCCTTGCGACCTCAGGGCAGCCAGTTTGTTCAATTCATCTGCAACCGTGGGTACACCTGCCGCCGAGTTGGCGTGATAGGTCATTGCACGCTCAACGGCCGCCCGCATCTCAAGTGCAGTCGTGAGGTCATAGACCTTAACGATCAAGCTGTTGCCCGATGACGGACAGATGTGTACCTCGCGCTCAAAGATGAAGACAAAGATACAAAGGACAGACGCGAGAAAGGCAAGTACGCTTGCTAGAAGAAGGGGACCAAAGACACAAGCACCGGAACCACCCATGAGACCCGAGAGCAAGAGGCCCATGAACAGCAGCATGACTCCAGCGCCTGCCATCTTCAGCGACTCGACGATAAGAACGGTGCGGCGCCCGAGTATCTCCACGGTCGTGATGGTCGAAACGGGATACACCCTGCTTCCCGACGAGATCTTCATACCTGTGACTTTGAGCTGCTTGGACGAATAGAACACCGGCGTAGAGTCGATATCCATCCCTGCGACATAGCGACCAGTGACCAACGCTCCCCCCTTCATGTGCCCCACCTAACGTCTGACGTTTGAGCAGCGGGCGCGCCGCTCTCGAAAGAGTAGCGCTTTCGCCGTCTGCTCGAAACGTTTGTTAGACGCGGCTCAGTAGCACTGCCAAGACAATGTCCATACGTCAGTGCTCCCAAGAACCGTGCCTCGTCCGATGTAAGCGACCCCTTGGTCACCCCATGACCAGTTTGCCTTTTCTGTGGAGTCAATCTGGAATACGTACTCAGGTCTTGCCGGATGCTGACTGAAAGGAGCCCAGCAGATCTCCGACTGTACGAGCGTGGGCCAGCCGCCAAGTTTAAGACCCCCCGAGTTCGTGAACAGCACTTCGTACTGGTCTGCGATGTCCTCCGGCAGCTCGATGGGCACGTCGTCCCAACACGGGAAGTCATCATCCACCACTCGAGCAAACAGCGGGAAAGGTCGCACGGAGAAGGAGCCGGGACTGGGGAGCGGAACCAGGGAGTCAAGATCGCGATATGTACGAACAAGCCAACCTTGCCCGTTGGCGGCCCCGTCAGGGAGATCCTCCTCATCCACAAAGACCGCAATAGCGTCGATGTCTTCGAGATATGGTGGCCGGAAGGGCATCTCTTTCAGGTTGAGCTGGCAGAGTGGCACCATGGGGCGGCCATTCCAGAAAGGCCAGTCCTCCCCTGGGGCACAAATGCCAACATGGCCGAACCAGCTTGCGTCCGCGTTCTCCGGCAGCCGTGCTCCGCCGAGGTCGAGCACTACAGCTCGACGACGCAATCTGTTGCCAATCTCGTCCACCAACGACACCTCCCTGCGTCTAACGTCTGAGGCATGAGCAGACGCGCATACCCTCGCAGGTCAGTTTAACTCTTGGCGTTCTGCTCGATGCCTTTGTTCGACGTGTCCCAACTAGCCCTCTCTTCAGCTGGCTCCGAGGCAATCGCCTCATCAAACAGGTGCCGACGGCGCGCTCCCGTGCTCGCGGCCGCCCATGCGAGCTTGATCTGCGTGGCGTACCACGGGTTCTTGCGCCGGGCCACACGCAGCAGAAGCCAGAAGGAGACGAGACCGAACAAGGCAAGGCCGAACACCACGGCCGGAGCAAGAGAAAACACGCGGCTGGCAGGATAGCCGCTCAGAGCGAGCATTCCTTCCAGATATCGCGTCCACAGCAACACGCCCAGCGGCGCGCCAATGGCCAAGACAACCGAGATGACGGTGTTGTACGGCACCATCAGCATCACGCGTGCGTCAGGCAGGCCAGCGCGCGGCGTCAGAGCACATTGCCTAGCTTTCACATAGCCGCGCCAAGTCCAGTCCACTGCAGTCTTCCAGCCGATCGAAAACCAAGCGCCCAGAATGAAGGGCCAACTGAACGTCAGCATCACTGGTGGGCTGGCAACCATCGCGGACAGCGCCAAGCCAAGGCAGATGGCAGTAGCGATCGTCCAAGGAAGAGATTCCTGAACCGCCCGCACCCTCCCCAGCAGTGCAAATGCAAGAGCCAGCACCAATGCAACAGGAAAGACCATCGCGCTCCCCCTAATCGCGGTCAACCACTACGTCGAACGTCTGACGTTTGAGCAGCGGACGTGCCGCTTTCGAAAGAGTAGCGCTTTCGCCGTCTGCTCGAAACGTTTGTTCGACATACCCGATCACGATAACATTGGATGGAGGAAACACCACGCGAGACTGCGCACAGCGAAACGGGGGAACGCATGTCACCGGATGTTGCCAGCCAGATCCTACTCATGGCAGTGATCATATTCGAAGTTGTGGCCATCCTCCTTCTAAAGGCACGCGATGCCCTCAACCAGAAATCCGCACTTGTGACAACCGCGTTAAGCCTGATTGTCTTGTGGCTTGGCGTCGGAGCCATACAACGCTATTCCACGCTCGCGATGCTCGTCGCAGCCATCGCGATGATCTTGGCGCTCCTTGGACAGCTTGCCTTCTTCAGGCTATTCAGACCAGACGTATACCGTGCACCCGGAGGAGCTACCTTCGAAGGACTCTTGTGGGATGAACAAGGCATCCTGTCCGTCATTAGAGCCGAAGACCCCGCACGAATCGCTGGGCAACCAGACGAGCTGGCCGTCTATTCGGTCGCCGCAAAGCAGGTGTTCGCCGTTGGACGGCCGAAGTCATTGGCTGATGAGACCGCTCAAGTTGCCGGATCCCTCCGGGAAGCATTGGATGATGCCAATCTGGTCAGCAAAAGCGGAGCGCAGCGTGTAGCAAGAGCCTTAGTGAAGCTTGCGGCGAAATCCCCAGCGACAGCGCAGAACATCGAGAACGCCTAGCGGCGACGGCGGTAGGTTATGTCGAACGTCTGACGTTTGAGCTGCGAGCGTAGCGCTTTCAGAACGAAACGACTATTGGCGAGTCAGCTCGAAACGTTTGTTAGATGCGGCCGCGCTGACCCGTCATCAGAAGAGACCGAACCTCTTCTTGCGAGGCGGTTCCACTGAGCTCTTCCGATTGAGGTCCACGATGTCCAGTACATGCGCAGCATCAAAGGGATCGAGTAAAGCATCGACGCCCTTCTCCATTTTGAGAACCATCTCCGCCTCATGAATCAGGTAGACACAGAGTAGGGAGATACTCTGCCCATCGTCAGTCGGAATGCTCCACTTCGAATCAGGCAACGCTTGGATTGGAGGAAGCAGCAACGCACAACACAACCCGGTACCGGCCACGTAGGGCTCCGGCGGCTCATTATTGGGAATCGTATGTCCTACGGCCAGCCATGTATCGTACCGATGCGGTAGGCGCGCAAGAGTCTTGAGTAGAGTAATGGGCCAACCATAGCGCTCGGATCTGAGTGATTCTTCATCCAGCGGCCAATCACCCGGCAAGACAATCATGACCTCAGCGAGCGTGGGGATATCATGACCAGGCGGAACGTTCATCGGGCGATGGCTCATGCCGGTTGTGAACAGCACGTGCCGACTGGGACCCGTCTTCGGATCGATAAAGTGGACATCGATGTGCACCATGTCCGAAACCACTTCGTGCCAGATAAGGTCATTCGGTTCCCCGAGAGCAGCCGACATGTGTTTCACGACAGCTTCCGCATACGCGTCGTTGTATGAAGCCGGCCCAGAAACGCTTGCCTCCGGCGTGTGACGGAACACCGGATCTCCAGCCAACGTAACACCCTCTAGTTCAGACATAACCTCCCCTTCCTGCATCTAACGTCCAGCAAATGAGCAGCGAGGCTCACGCTGTCAGGTTACGACAATCTCCTGCGAGTCTGCTCGATTTGCTTGTTCGACCGCGACAGAGCCTAGTCCACCCCTGTTGAGAAGACTCTTCAGTCGCGAGCGGTACTGCTTCAGAATCTCGTAGTCCAGTACGACCCGATCTCCCACAGACGGGGGCGAGCACACGCCGGCTGCTGCCAACTTTGCGACTGCCCGTTTGGAGTACTCGCGCTCGCCGTGCGCAACGAGGTTCCGCATGACGCCGACTTCAACGATACCGAGCCGTTCGTCCTCACTGAGCCATCCAACACCCGCAGCCGACAGCAGTCTTTCAGCCCAGTCCTCGATTCCATTGCAGCCGACAAGGTCGTCTCGACTAAGCCGATCTGCGGCCGCGGCTTCAGCAAGAGCGTAGTAGAGCAGAAGCGCAGACGAGTAGAGAGGTCGCAAGTCCCGGAGGGCTGAGATATGTTGGTCAAGCGAAACGCGATAGAGAGTCCCCTGTGCCTCGAACTCGAGATTGGCAGCAATGGGGTTGAGTTGCAGCAACTCCTCCCACCGCATGGCCGCTGGCAGCAGTGTGAATCTGCTGCTCTCGAGGAAGCGCGTGATGCTCGCCCATTCATCCCAGATCAAGCTGACCCCCCGGTCGGTCGAACGTCTGACGTTTGAGCTGCGAGCGTAACGTTTTCAGAGCGAAACGACTATCTGCGAGTCAGCTCGAAACGTTTGTTAGGCAGAGGAGTCCCCGCCATCTGACTGCTCCGGCGGAGAGTCGCGGAGAGAGCGTCGCACGCGAGACAGTAGACGACGCAGTACCGTCCGCTTGTTCCGCCCCTTTGGCATGGGGAAAATGCCGGCGCTCTTGGTTCGTGAATCACCGGCGTACATCGCATCCCACCAGCGCTCACCACCTGCGATGAAGTCATCGAGCGGTACCTGAGTGCCGTCAGACGTGAAGACCAGTAGATCATCGAACCAAACCACCAGATCAAGATACCGGTCTGCTTCGTCTTGGAAGACCGAAATTGAGTGAGACAGACCCCCCGTCTCGCCCGAGGTCCAATCGAGACTGTAACGCCCCGCCATACTTGCTAGCGAAGCGTCGTCTGTATCGATGAACTCCCAGCCATAGATGGGTAGCCCTCCAAACCCCTTCACGACCTCAAGGAGTTCATTGAGTTCGAATCGTCTGGCTGGCGCACGGCAATCGTCCCAGCTGCCATCCCTCAACGAGGCGACAACCCGCCCAACAGGAGAGAAGATGATTTGTACACGCGGGTCAGCAGGGGGGTCGCCGTGATTCGTCAGGGCAAGCACAGAGAAGGTTGCAGCCGCCAGTCGCTGTTCCGGCAAGACCTCGAATCCGAGCAAAGTTGACTCGTTCAACGCCGTCCCGAGTCCTTGGCGCTGTTCGTCCCCGATGTCCAACCGACTACCCCACTTCTGCCTAACGTCTGACGTTTGAGCTGCGAGCGTAACGCTTTCAGAGCGAGACGGCTATCTGCGAGTCTGCTCGAAACGTTGGTTAGACACACCTCGCAAACGTGTTAGAAGAACAGCGACACGGCGATCACAAGTGAGTAGGCAAATACCACTGCGCACGTCACTCCGATGAATCTGCCAACGGGCCGTAGTTGCGAACGATGAACCGACCTGCGCCGAACCACGACCGTCTTCGCCCACTTGTCGCCGAGTCTCTGCTGACGATTCGTCTGTCTCATGGTGACGAACGCCGGCAAGGCGAAGAACAAAGTGTCGATGTAGAACGCGAGCGAACGACCCAGCGCCGAACCGGGGCTGCAGAAGCCGCCGTCTTGGCCAAGAACCGTCAGGCCAACGGCCATCTTGCCAGGCGTCGAACCGTGAAACCCCTCCGCCAACGTCCCATATGCCACGTTGGCGATCAGCGCCAAAACGAAGCTCAGCGCCGTCGTTTCGCCGAACCGCGCTGCCGCCGACGCATATGAAGCGCCCGTCATGACGGCCATGATGACCAATGCTGCAGCGACCACAAATCCGACACAGAAAGAGACGGCATACATGATAATCAGATCGATGAGCCGTGCTACCAGACGTATCCAGAACCCCGCGTACTCAAGCCTGTCCACTGGCGCTTCGTAGGCTGTCCGCACTGAACTGTCCGGCTGAACCTCTGCTCCTACTTCCATAGATCCCCCTCGCGATTCCGACGACCCCCGACATCTGGTTGTGTCTAACGTCCAGTGCTTCAGCCGCGAACGAGCGGCTTCATGTCAGCCTAGCGCGTGCGTGAGTCGGCTGGAAGCACTTGTTAGCATCGCAGGCGACTGACTCATGCGCGCTGTGCTCGCCCGCCCAAGACGCGTTCAATCGCGTACGCAACGCGAGGGTAGGAGTTCAGCCGGTCAGGATCGATGGGTTGGGTGCGGTGCGCCAGAGCGACCGAGACCGCAGGAGCGGCTGCGAGTGTGGCAGACCGGAATAGATACACGGGGATTGCTGAGATGAGCGCTGCATTCAGAAGACCGAATGCGAGAATCAGCAGAGTGATCACTGCGCTTGCGGTGCTGCCTGCAGCCGAGCGAGACATCCCGCTGGCCAAAGCGGAGTTGGCGACGAGATCGAACCCCTCGCCTATCAGCGGACGGACGAATGTCGCCTGTAGCGGAAGAACGGCAAGTAGCAGAACTAGAAGGCATATCACGGTGGCGACCAGTGCAAGGGCGAAACGGCGTACAGCAGCGCAGGCGTCCCCCTCCGCCCGAAGAAGCAAAGAGCTGTCAACAGCGGGAGCAGCGACGACCTTTACGCCGAAGAGCCGAGCCGCGCGCACCCATAGTGAGACTGGTCCGGCGAAGATGAGCGCCATTGACAGCCGCTCGATGGAGTCCATAGCCCCTGGTTCACCCACGATTCCTCCTGCTGGTGCTAACGTCTGGCGAATGAGCAGACGCGCATCCGCGTACTTGTCAGTCTAACTCTTGGCGTTCTGCTCGATTCGCTTGTTCTACACTTCTGGAGGGGTGATATCTACGGATATCACCCCTCCAAGGCACGAAGCACGGTGGGCACTTCCCTTATCACTCTCAGGTTGAACGCAATGGTGCACCGCGTTTCAGCCGGTTCCCTGCCGTTTGCTTCTTCGAAGAGCCGTATCACGTGCGAGCGAGTGCCGTGTATGTGTAGAACGTCTGACGTTTGAGCTGCGAGCGTAGCGCTTTCAGAGCGAGACGACTATTGGCGAGTCAGCTCGAAACGTTTGTTAGACATGTCGCGCTTGGGTTTCTAGCAGGCATGATGCTCCCACTACCCTGCCGTGGGCACATCGAACGCCATCGCCCCGAGATGAGTGCGAAGCGCTGTCGCTCTGTCCTGCACCAACCATTTTCTTACAATACCAGCGTCACTGACGCCTGCCGCACAGACTTCGTTGTCAGCGAAGCGAATCACGCCCATCCCCGGTGCGGCTGTCTCACGCTTTCGTGTACTTTTCTCGATCGCCCGCAGCAGTGCGGCGTGGTCCCGCATCAAGAGGAGGGCTTTGCTGTCAGCCTCACACACTCCGTTCGCGAGACGAGCCGACTCCCCGCCAGCGAACTCCAACCGGTATTTGAGGTGCAGCACGACTGCTAGGAGTTCAGCAGCCGTATAGGTATCGAGCATCCGCTCGTCAAACACATACATCGGCTCTGCATCCTGTGGGGCTCCGAAAGGACTGACGACACGACGGATGCCGTCAGCGTCTGGCTCGCGGTTCACGTAAGACACATCAGCGTCGACACGGTCGCCCACATCTACTGAACGGAGATACCCGAGACCGATGGAAGCTTCGCCGGTAAGCGCACGGTAGCCTGCGATAGCTTCGTCGAGCTGAGGCCACCGTGAACGAGGTATTGGATAGAATGTGAGAGCTCTGCTGGCCATACCCGCCTCTTCGCGAAGGCGCGCTTGGCGACGCGCGTACAAGACCGCAACAATCCCAATACCGAGCCCAAGCGCGAGCGGCCAGTAGACACCGCTCGACAGACAGAAACCGGCGAGCCGGATCATTCCGTAGACAAACCCGAGAATGAAGAGCGCCATGGCTTTCCGATCGCGTACGAGACGCTCCACTCGCGTATACAGAGACTCGCGCGGCACGTAGGCCATTTCGAAAACCCCTCCCCCTGAAAGTGTAAGTCCCGCGAGAATGTCACTCTCGCAATCGACTCGTCAATACCATGTCTAACGTCCAGTGTTTGAGCTGCGAGCGTTGCACTCTCAGAGAACGATAACCTCGTGCGAGTCAGCTCGAAACACGTGTTATGTGTCGCGGCCGACGCTGCGCACCCTGTAGCCAGCCAAGAACTCAATGGGTGCCACCACGTTCATACCTTGGCGCGCATCTGGCGGAAAGTGAATGAGATTCCCCGTCACAAGACATTCCGCGCCGCAGGCAAGAGCCACCTCTAGAAACGGCTCATCGGCCGGATCCGGCAGCCGCTGCCCCAGTGGAGAGGATGCCGTTGCATGGCCTCGATAGTCTATGTAGTCGAGCAGAGCGGCGACGGCGTCCTCGTCGAACCCGAACTTGGGACGGGCCAAGACATCCTCATACTCCGACAGAATGCGTGCATCAAGGCACAGTGTGATCTCCCCCGAGGACACCATGCGCACGATTTCACCGGGCGGTCCGAACGGCGAGAGTAGCCCCGACACGAGAACATTGGTATCAAGAACGATCCTCATTTGACGCGGCTCTGACGAACGGCAGCGATCTCCGCCTCGATCTCCTCTGCCGACAGCTTGTCCGTTCCCCGAGTCGCCGACTTGCGCTGCAAAGATGCGACCGCATCGACAGCGCGGGCCTGGCGGAATGCCGAGAGGGACTCCTCAAGGTTGGACTCGTTGACCGCCGCAAGGATGGCGACCGGTCGACCATTGCTGGTGATGACCATCTCGCGCTCGCCGGGCAGGTTCTTCCATACTTCAGCCGACTTGCCTCGCAGGTCACGTACACTGACAAACTTCATGATCGCGCCTCCAATCGTGACACTATTGTGTACACGCTTGTCGCATGTGTCAACCCTGAACGCGCTTGTGGCAAGCACACATAACGTCTGAGGCATGAGCGGCGGTCATGCGCTTACGAAAGCGTACCGCATTCGCCGTCCGCTCGATGCCTTTGTTAGGCCGATTCCCGTGACAGCCGACGCTTCTCTATCAGCCTCGCCACCGCATGAATCGTTGCGAGGTAGTAATAGAATGCCCAGCTCAACCAGATGGCCGGGTCGTAGTCCGTCTTCTGCTTGGCGTTGTGATGGCGAATACCGAAGTTGTTGGCAAGGTTGAAGATATCTGCTTCGTCGCTGGATTGAAGCACCGCCTTTGCCTGGGGCCTCAGGTACTCAAGTACGTCTGCCAGGTCTCGAACAGCGTCACGGCGTTCATCCATCGTGGATCCCCGTCGCCGGAATTTGTCTCGAGCGGCTGTAATTCGTGACTGGACCGCCCGCTCATCCCCTGGCGGAGCGGGCGCCTCTTCCAAATCGCCCAAACCTATCGGAGGAAGGGCCACTATCTCCCCTTGGGTCGTGAGTCGATAGCCGGAACCGTACTCCGTAAGGATCTCGTTGATGGCAACTCTATAGTCGTTCTGTCCCGCCTGCGCTTCGAATGTGCTGTAGTGCCAACCGCAGTTGTCCCAAGAATGGTAGTTGCCATCTACTCCTTTCGATACGCAGTCATGTAGCAGTTCGATCACATCAAAGAGATCGTCTTCTGAGTAGAACCCGATGAACGGCTCAAATGGCCACAGCGACTGCTTGCGCAGCTTACGAAAGAAGAATGCCTCGATGTCATTGCCAGCGGTTCCAGGAATCCATCCGGCGTCAACGCATTGCGTTCCGAAGACTTCCTGAAAGTAGCCGTCTTGCTCCAGCTGATCGAATGCTGCCAAGAAGAGCCGCTTGAGTCCATCGAAATCAAGCCGGCCGCCTGTTGGATGCTTGCCGGTGCGAACAGAGAAGTACTGTCGATCAGCCATCCACTCCCCCAATTCGGCCTAACGTCTGAGGCATGAGCGGCGGTCATGCGCTGCCTAAAGCGTAACGCTTTCGCCGTCCGCTCGATGCCTTGGTTAGTCCGACCTCTTCGCCGAGAACATCACCCCGTCGATGCCCGCGAAATGCGCATCCTGCGTCCAGAGCGTGGCATCGTGAGCGCGTGCCGTCGCAAGGATGATGCTGTCCGCCATCGGGATGCCGAGCGAGGCACTCAAGCGCGCGGCGGAAAGCGCAAGCGCTGCATTCAATTCAACGATCGTCCCCTGCTGCATGAGCGCGGCAACCTGCAGAGCTTCGCCTTCACCCCGCTGTTGATACACACGCTTGAACACTTCGTAGACGCTCACTGTCGGAACAACAAGTTCCTCAGTCGCCTCGATGGCGCCGGCGAAGAAGTCCGCTTCCGCGCTGCCCGCGAAATACTCAAGCCAGCCCGAAGAATCGACGACGTTCACAGCCGATCGTCCTCACGCGGCACATCCGTCGCGATCCCGCGCAGAAAGCCGCGCATCTCACGGGCGGAACGCAGAGGCACCAGTTCGACCCGGTCATCGTATTCAATAGCCTGGACCTGCTGGCCCGCGCGCAGCCCGAGGCTCTCGCGGATCACCTTGGGAATCACAACCTGGAACTTGGGCGAGATGGTGACAGTCGTCATCATGGACTCCTCATCGATATAGCGTTCGTACAACGTATAGCTTATCGACCGAGGCTGCGTAACGCAAGTGGGTTCATGGGTTCGGACTAACGTCTGACGTTTGAGCTGCGAGCGTAACGCTTTCAGAGTGAAACGACTATCTGCGAGTCAGCTCGAAACGTTTGTTAGGTGAAGAACTACCAGCTGTCAGGCCGCTCTGAATCACTCGCAGATCGATTGCGAGAAGGCTCATGCCTCGTTGCCAAGTTGCGTCTGCGCGCCGCACGCTTCACGAAGAACGGGAAGCGAAGCATCGCGATCAGGTAGTTCACGCCGATGAAGCAGAACCACGCGAACACCAGGAACGTGACCGAACCAAACATGAAGACTGTGCTCACCGTTGCGAGCAGGGCCGCCACGATAACTAGAGTGGAAACCATGGTCACGAATTCGACCGTCGATAGCCGATAATCAACCCGCAAGACAGGTCCGGGGACCACTTCTATCGTGCCGTTGCGAATCGGAACCAACAGGTTCCATCTCGAGATGAAGAACGAGCGAAAGAAGCCGCCACGAAACGAGATGACGTTCCCCTCGCGTACCACGTCCTTGGCCACGACGGCGTCAAGCTCTCGTTCAATTCCTGCCAACAGCGAATCGATGTCCTGCAGACCAAGAGAGGGCAACTCAACCGTGCCATTGATGTTGGTGGGAAACACGATTCAACCCCTCCCGCAGTTTTCACCTAACGTCTGACGTTTGAGCAGCGGACGTGCCGCTTTCGAAAGAGTAGCGCTTTCGCCGTCTGCTCGAAACGTTTGTTAGATGCGGCCGCGCGGACCCGTCATCAGAAGAGACCGAACCTCTTCTTGCGAGGCGGTTGCACTGAGCTCTTCCGATTGAGATCCACGATGTCCAGTACATGCGCAGCGTCAAAGGGATCGAGCAATGCATCGGTGCCCTTCTCCATCTTGAGAACCATCTCCGCCTCATGAATCAGGTAGACACAGAGTAGGGAGATACTCTGCCCATCGTCAGTCGGAACGCTCCACTTCGAATCAGGCAACGCCTGGATTGGAGGAAGCAGTAGCGCGCAGCACAACCCAGTGCCTGCCACGTAGGGCACAGCCGGTTCACCATTGGGAATGGTGTGTCCCACCCCCAGCCATGTGTCGTACTGATGCGGCAAACGCGCAAGAGACTCGAGCAGACCCAGCGGCCAACCATAGCGGTCAGATCTAAGTGATTCTTCATCCAGCGGCCAGTCCCCCGGCAAGACCATCATGACCTCAGTGAGCGCGGGGATATCATGACCGGGCGGGACGTTCATCGGGCGATGGCTCATACCAGTTGTGAACAGCACGTGCCGACTTGGGCCCGTCTTCGGATCGATAAAGTGCACATCTATGTGCACCATGTCCGAAACCACCTCGTGCCAGATGATGTCATTCGGTTCCCCGAGAGCAGCCGACATGTGTTTCACGACGGCTTCCGCATACGCGTCGTTGTATGAAGCTGGCCCCGAAACGCTTGTCTCCGGCGCGTGACGAAACACAGGATCTCCAGCCAACGTAACACCCTCTAGTCCAGACATAGCCCTCCCCTTCCTGCATCTAACGTCTGGCGAATGAGCAGACGCGCATCCGCTTTCTTGTCAGTGTAGCTCCTGGCGTTCTGCTCGATTCGCTTGTTAGGCAGGGACGGCCCATGGACAGGCAACATCAATCTCGCCATCCGGCTGAACCCAAAAGATGGCTACGCCCAAATCGCGAATCGCCGAGAGAGCCGGCTCCATAAGGCGGCGATGCAGGGTGTTTGACGGCAGCGCGATTCCGGCCCGGTCTAGCCCGCCGGAGCCGTTGCGTGAAATCGTCTTCAGAGCACGAAACGCAGCCTCCGAAACGTGAACCGAGGCTTGGGCTTGGTCAAACGGTCGGCCGTAACGCTTGCTTGTGACTAGCGCGCTAGTCGCCCCCTTGGCCTCAATGTACAACCGGATACCGTCCGGACGGCGCGCGATGATGTCATCACCTGTTTGGCGAGTCGTGAGCCTCTGCTCAATCTCCCAGCCCGTAGACCGCAGATAGCAGCACACGTGCTCAATCACGTCGTTCTCAGTCAGTGTGTCAGCTCCGACCAGCATCATTCGTGTCCCCATCCTCTGCCTAACGTCTAGGGCATGAGCGGCGGTCATGCGCCTTCAGAAGCGTACCGCATTCGCCGACCGCTCGATGCCATTGTTAGGCCGTGATCGCCTATCGTGCAATTTCCAGTTTCACGATGGAGCGACCAATCGAGTTTTGCGCCACAGAGTCGCCATCTACATAGGTCACTCTCACCTGCAAGCCCCCTCGGATGGGCCCGCCCCGTGACTGCGTGTGATTGAAGCCGGCGGTCAGTCCGTCGTCCGAGTACTCGAACAACACTCCCTGAACGGTGAAACGCTCATAGCCATCCTTGTGAGAGGCGTAGTCGTCGACTGTGCCTTCTGCGATCTGGGTGCGCCCCTCTCCGATCGCCTTGCTGAGATAGACGCGCTGGCCGACCATTCCCAGAACGACGAACGCCAGACAGAATGTCACGAAACCAAGAACCAAGCCTCGAAGGCCACGCGCTTGACGCGAAGAAATCGGGAAGATGGCGAAGCGGCGTTTGAGGAATATGATCCCGAACATGAAGGCCACGAACCCGACGAGCCACAGTAGAGGCATCCAAGATGGCGCGGCTCTCGTATAGTCGAAGATCGTCTCGTAGTGCATTCAGCCCCCACAGATAGATCGGTCTAGCGTCTGACGTTTGAGCTGCGAGCGTAACGCTTTCAGAGTGAGACGACTATCTGCGAGTCAGCTCGAAACGTTTGTTAGACCGAGCTAGGTCGATTCCATTCAAGCACATCGGTGTCCCAGTTCTCCCAACAACTCTCCAACTCATTGGCGCCGTGCGCATACACGAAATCACGCTCAGAGTCAGTGATTGGCACGGCAAGGAGCGGATAGATAGTCCTGTCTCCAAGGTCCACTCGCGTCAGAACGTTGTCTGGCCACTGAAACGGAGGCGTGAAGAGGACGTGCTTGACCGCGAGACCGGGTTCGCAGATCGAGATCATGTCTTCGAACACAACT
>JAAXUF010000017.1 GCA_013336165.1 Coriobacteriia bacterium | reverse complement strand
CGTGTTACTCACCCGTTCGCCACTCTATACACCCCCGAAGGGGCTTTAATCGTTCGACTTGCATGTGTTAAGCACGCCGCCAGCGTTCATCCTGAGCCAGGATCAAACTCTCCGTGGAATTTGTTTTTACGAGCTAAAGCTCGTAAATCACGAAGTGTGATCCGGTTCTATCCGGAGTGATCTACCTGCGCCGGTAAGGAAGCCGACGTGGTTTAGATCCGTACTATGTCATGCTGGTTTGGTCTTTTAACAGACCCTCTCAGCTTGACGGGTTCATTGTGTGGTTCGCAATGCGAACCTACTGGCTTGTCACAGTATCCGGTTTTCAAGGTTCAGGCTGCAGCGAAATCCAGCTTTGTAGTGCTTGCTTCCCGCTGCTCTCCGCTCGGCTTGCGTCGGCGGCAAGGGGATACTTTACGCACCCTCCCCCACAGTGTCAACACTTTGTTTGGACTTATTTCCCCAGCGTCCCGAAAGCCACCGGATATCGCTGCGAAAAGCCATCGCCTCATAGAAAGATGCGCCCTAGGGAACTTCAACGGTTCCGCTCGGCGCTCAATTGTCAAGACGCCGAAGCGCACGCGAAAGCATTTCGAATTGGTCCAACGAGGACACTCGTCTAGCTATTGTTCCTCGGCTTGGCGAAGCGGCGTTTACCCACCTGCAGTATGTGCCCATCCACACGCGCGCACGCGCACAAATATATGCCCGGCTTCAACGACGCTCCATCAAGCTTGACCGCGCCTTGGTCAATCATCCTGCGGCCTTCGGAGGTCGAAGTCACCAGACCCAGTTCGTGAAGTAGCCCCGGAAGGTAGACTTCGTCAGACAGAGCAACAGGTATCTCAGGTAAGTCCGCGGGCGCCTGATGGTCCTTGAATACTCTATCGAACGCGGCTTCAGCATCGATGGATGCATCGGCGCCATGGTAGAGTGCCACGATTTCTCGCGCGAGTCTGCGCTTGGCCTGGTTGGCCGGCAACTCCCCCGCGCCAATGGCTGCACCGATTTTGTCGACTTCGGCTACGGGCAAAGATGTGCAGAGCGTGTAGTACTTCAACATGAGCCCGTCTGGGATGGACATGACTTTACCGAATATTTCCTCAGGCATGTCAGTAAGCCCTATGTAGTTGCCGTACGACTTGCTCATCTTCTGAATGCCATCGGTCCCCTCGAGCAGTGGCAGGGTCAGGGCCACCTGCGGTTCCATAGCGAGCTTCTCCATGAGTTCTCGCCCCGCCAGCAAATTGAAGAGCTGGTCGGTGCCGCCCAGTTCCACGTCTGCTTCGATGACAACCGAGTCGTATGCCTGCGCAACTGGATACAGGAACTCATGGAGCGAAATCGGTTGGCGATCGGAGAATCGCTTGGAGAAATCGTCACGTTCGAGAATTCGGGCCACCGTGAATCTGCTCGCCAGACGCTGCAAGTCGGCGAAGCCGAGCTTGCCGAGCCATTCGGAATTGCGTCTTAGCTCCGTCTTCTGCGGATCCAGGATTCTGAAAGCCTGATCCACATAGGTTCGCGCATTCTCGTTGATCTGCTCGAGCGATAGCGCGGGCCGCGTGGTGTTTCTGCCCGAAGGATCGCCGATCAACGCCGTGAAGTCCCCGATGATCAGTACCACCGTATGCCCGAGGTCCTGAAACTGCCTCAACTTGCGCAGGGGCACGGCGTGCCCGAGATGCAGATCCGGCGCCGTAGGGTCGACGCCAAGCTTGATGCGAAGGGGGGCGCCCTTCTTGAGCTTGCGCACCATGTCGGCATTTGGAACGAGATCGGCAATGCCGCTTTGTATGATCTTGAGCTGCTCGTCGGCAGAAAGCAAAGGTCGTCGTCCTTCCAGCAATGCGGGAACCTTCCAAGACGTCACCATGACGTTTATAGCCGGCTCGATTGGTTCGCAACTTGCATGTCATACTACCAGAGTACCGGCCGAGGCCGAGCGCGCACCAAGCGCCAACTGTGCGCCGTATGTGTTGATGCCCGTCAACTGCAACGACGAGGCTCTCAAACGAAGGGCAACCACCGCATGACAGAATATCGTCCCCGTCGAAACAGCGGCGATGGTCGCTCGGCAGGTTCGCGCAAGTCAGATGCGCGAAGTACGCCTCGCGCCCGCAGCGGCTCAACGGCTCCGCGCCACACGTCGGCGACCCGTCGTCCTCCAACGAGCGCTCCTCGAAAGAAAGGGCGGCGGACCCCCAAACGAAGGGGACGCATCCTTCGCTGGGTCCTGCTGTGCGCTGCGATCGCTGTTGTGTTGCTCGGAGGGCTGGGCGGCGTAGCGTATGCGAGGCTGGACTCGTCTCTGCCTGACCCCGACCTTACGCAAGCTCGAGGACGGGACCAGACC
Organism: Coriobacteriia bacterium; assembly: GCA_013336165.1. Taxonomy (NCBI): domain Bacteria; kingdom Bacillati; phylum Actinomycetota; class Coriobacteriia; species Coriobacteriia bacterium. The sequence goes on along the minus strand of JAAXUF010000017.1, from coordinate 30,264 downwards.
ACCACAATTCTCGATCGCAACGGAGTGGTCCTGGCCAAGTTGTATGCCGATCAGAACCGTGTGGACAAATCCCTCGCGAAGATGCCCGCAGCGCTTCGACAGGCGGTGATCGCCACAGAGGATCAGCGGTTCTACCAGCACAGCGGAGTCGACCCGATAGGAATCCTTCGGGCCCTCGTAAACGACTACGTCCTCCGCAAACCCCGACAGGGCGGTTCCACGATAACCCAGCAGTACGTGAAGAACGCATTCGGTTCAACCGACGTGTCCTTCAAGCGTAAGATCATGGAAGCCATGCTCGCAAGCAAAGTCAACAAGCTCTACAGCAAGGATCAGGTACTTGAGCTTTATATGAACACGATCTGCTTTGGCCACGGTGCGTGGGGCGTAGAATCGGCTGCGCAGCTCTACTTCGGCAAGAGTGTGGAGAATCTCACCCTAGCCGAGTCAGCCATGCTTGCGGGTGTCATTAAGTCCCCGGGCACTTACTCTCCCTACGTTGACCTCACGGCCGCAAAACAGCGGCGCGACACCGTCCTGTCCCAGATGCTGTCGCAGGGATACATCTCCCAAGCGGACTACGACGCCGCTGTCGCGACTCCGGTCAAACCCGTCGGCCTCAAGTCGGCTGCGTCAAACGCTCCCTACTTCGTGCAGTGGGTCACGGCTCAGCTTGTGGGGATGTACGGGGACGACGTGCTGTACCGCGACGGTCTCACGATCACAACGACGCTCGATCTGACCACGCAGCAGGCTGCCGAGAAGGCAATTGCGGATACGCTGAACAAACCGGAAGACCCCTCGGCGGCTCTGGTCTCGATCCGTCCGGGCACGGGAGAGGTTCTCGCAATGGTCGGCGGCCGCGACTTCAAGACCCAGCAGTTCAACGCAGCCGTGGGCAAGGGACGTCAACCGGGGTCCACCTTCAAGCCTTTCGTTCTGATCACGGCGCTGACGCAGGGGATCAGTCCGGAACAGACCTACTCATCTGCCGCGATTGACCTGCCAGTGGGCAATGAGATCTGGAGTGTCAAAGGAGAGCCAGGCGGCACTGGTGAGCCATTGCGCCTGAGGGTCGCAACCGAGCAATCGGTCAACGCGGTGTATGCACAACTTGTTATTCAGGTGACACCCCAGAAGGTTGTCCAGACGGCCGAGAAGATGGGCATCCACACGGGAATCTCGCCAGTTCCCGCAATCGCACTGGGTGTCATGGACATGAATCCCCTGGAGATGGCTGCTGCCTACGCCACTTTGGCCACAAACGGGACCTACGCAGCGCCATACGGCATCACCGAGGTCAAAGACGCTGCAGGCAAGGTCTTGTACTCGGCGAAGCCCCAGACCAGCCAAGTGATCAATCCCGCGATCGCGTATCTGACCACGGACATCCTGAGAGGCGTCATCAGCAAAGGAACCGGCACCGGCGCTCAAATCGGCCGCCCTGCCGCCGGCAAGACCGGCACGACCGAGAACAACGCCGATGCGTGGTTTGTCGGCTACACCCCGCAATTGGCGACAGCAGTCTGGATGGGATATGTGGACTCGCAGAAGCCCATGACGAATGTCCATGGGAAACTGGTCACCGGAGGCTCATTCCCGGCAACCATGTGGGCCAAGTTCATGAAGGCCGCCCTAGCCTCGACCCCGGCGCAGGATTTCACTCAGCCATCAGGTCTCACGAAGATCACGGTGTGCCAGGATACCGGCCTTGCTGCAACCGCCAGCTGTCCCAAGACAGCAGACTCGCTCTTCCTCGCAGGAACTCAACTCACGTCTTGCACTCTGCACGTAGCACCCACTACCATCACGATGCCCAACCTTGTGGGCATGACCAAGGCACAGGCGTTGACGGCGCTCAGCAACCTGAAGTTGGCAGCGACTATATTCGAGAAGAGCGTGAGCGGTGTGACGGCGGGCACGGTTGCCGCACAGACTCCAGCGGCTGGAAGCTCAGTCACAGAGGGAGCTGCTGTTACCGTGACAATTGCCGCAAGCCCCGCCGACAAGGCACCGACTGCGGAGTTCTCCATACCCGTCACTGCAAATGTCAATGAATCCGTCGCTATCGACGGCTCACTTTCGAAGGACGACGGAACGGTCGTCGAATGGTACTGGGAGTTTGATGATGGCACCCTGCCGAGCAACGGAACGAAAGTGACTCACCAGTGGAAGACCACCGGCGACCACAAAGTCACTCTCAAGGTGACCGATAACAGCGGCCAGGCGACCACGATCACAAAGACCATCAAGATACAGTAGCGTTTGGCGCTTGAGCTTCAGATCGCGCCTCTGAAGAAATGCCCTGTGGTGGTTGCCACTCCATCGTCGCGCCGTGGAGGCACACTCCCCGCAAGCGCGATCCCCAGGGCCATCCGCACCCGCCGGACCTGCTGCGCGGCCTCCTGAGGCGACTCGACTGCCAGATCGAGGCGCAGTGCCTCAACGCCCGTCGCCAGCAGTTCAGGCAATGCCGCAGACAGATCGAGGGGGACCGCGTTGTAGATATGCGTGCGTCCCGTGGTGTCGGTCTGAATCGGGAACTCGTAGTCTTTTCGGTCCCGAAGGGTATGCTTCGTCCTGCGGCGCGAGCAGGTGCCGCAGGACCTCTTACAATCGCCCTCAGCCATCAGCACGCAGTGCTCGGTAACCATGACTTCGTGGTGGCCGTATACGGCGATTCCGACTGGGACCTGCGAGGCGGAAACGATCTGCTCGATCTGGTGACCGGACAGTTCCGGCGAGAGCCAGACCAGCGATGCCCCCATCCCCGCAAGCTGCTCCACCGAAAGCGAGTTCAAAGCGTTTAGGGACCAATGCGCCTCCGTGGCTGCGCCCCGACGTGAGGCCTCGGCAAGCAGGCCGAGATTGCCGACCACGACTCTTCCCCCTTCTCGCACATGGGAGAGTATGGCCCCGCATTCCCGATCGTGGGCAATACGCGGCAGCAGGGGAACCATGCCCGGAAGCTCGGCATCGTGTGGCCTGAGTGCATAGGTCGGGATGTGGACGAAATCAGCTCCGGCCTCCAAACATGCTTTGGCCACGTCCGAGTCCTCCACCGCCGCAAAGACAAGCGGCTGTCTCCGGGGTGCTCTCGACCGTCCCCCCATCACCGCGGGAACCGCGGGATGGACGCGCCGCCGGTCTCGCCACGGCGCAAGCAAGGCGCTCTCGTAGGCCTCAATGGCGTCTCGGCGCACTCGGTGCAGCGCCGAGAACCCCACTCCGACGTTCGGTGACATCTCGAGATTCCACGCCTCTATCCAATATGGAGTTCCGCCCAGGCGCCCGATGTGCTCGGCGACTTCCTCGGCAGTCACGGCTTTGGTGCGAGCAGGCTCAACAATCGGGCCCTCGGCCACCCCGACTACGCCCCGACAGTCACGCACCTCGACGCTGAGCGGACTGGCCGCGACAACACGCACCGAGAACGACAGCGGCATCGAATCGGCATCACCGGAGGCGGCAAACGTGCGCCGAGCGGCTTGAGTGAGCGATGCATTGCGTACACGGAAGACCCTGTCCCCGGCAATGGCGGAATGCTCGAGCCTCAGCGCCGCCCGTGCCCCTGCCGGGACAGCGCGAACGACCGAACCAGCCAGTTCAAGGGGGCCGGCCGCCTGGGCAAAGCGACCGGCTGAGGTCCAGAACTCCAACGTGTCTTCGGCATCGACCGAGATTCCGAAGTCAATCGTAGCCAGGCCGCTGGCAACTGAGACGACACGCCCAACGGGAACGCCACGATTGTTGGGTCGCTGGTAGCTCATCATGGCGTTCCCGCGCTCACCGACAAGGTACGCCTGCGAGAATCCGCGCGAGAACGATTCCTCGAGTACCGCCTGCTCTCCGTCCCGTACCGAGAAGCCTTCAGGATCGGCGACCGCGCGGTCGAGAGCCGCACGGTAGGTGCCTGTCACGAGCGCGACATACTCGGCGCTCTTCATGCGACCTTCGATCTTGAGGGCCGCAACCCCGGCCCTGACGAGATCCGGAAGCATGCCTATGCCGGCAAGATCCTTCGGCGACAGCAAGTGGGCACCCGGCGTCTCGATTGGTGCGCCTTCGCGGTCCAGCAGCTCGTAGGGCAGGCGGCACGGTTGAGCGCAGAGCCCGCGGTTGGCACTGCGTCTGCCGATCACCGACGACATGAGGCACTGCCCCGAGTGGCACACACAGAGTGCTCCATGGACGAACGTTTCTACTTCGATGTCGTCTCGGCGGGCGAAGGACGCAATTTCCTCGATGGAGACCTCGCGCGCCAGGGTCGCCCTGCTGACCCCCATCGATGCAAGCGTTCCAAGCGTCATTGAGTTGTGCGCGTTTATCTGCGTCGATGCATGCACCCGGACATGCGGCATAGTGCGATTGATAGCGAGAAGCACACCCAGATCCTGTACGATGACCGCATCAATTCCCGACTCCCACGCCCTGTCCACCATGTTCAAAATGTCGGTCAGTTCGTGCTGCAATACGACCACGTTCGCAGTCAGGTACACTTTAACCTCGTGCAAGTGCGCATACCGACAGGTATCTGACAGGGTTTCCAGCTTGAAGTTCTCGGCGCCGCGCCGTGCGTTGAACTCCTCGACGCCGAGGTACACCGCATTGGCACCATTCGCCACAGCGGCTCGAAGCCCCTCAAGGGAACCGGCGGGGGCAAGAAGTTCGGGGGCATCTGTCCGAGAAGCGGTCACGGTTTCTCCGATACTGATTGACAGGCCGACAACAAACCTGGCCGATGGCATGCATTTCGCCCGGTAGAGCACCAATGTAACATCACTGTTGGATTGCGAGGAGTATGTCGAGAAGACGCGCGAAGGTGCGCCGCAACAAGAAGGCGCCGTACGGCAAGATCGCACTGGGTATCGGCACGGCGCTGATCGCCGGGTTGATTGTTGTTGCGGTTATCGCCTCAATGGCGGTGCTGACGCTTGTTCAGGGGTGGCTGAAGGATCTCCCCGACTACTCGTCGCAGACCGCCTTCGACGTCACGCAGCCTACACGGATCTACTCGGCGGACGGAGTATTGCTCGCAAGGCTTTACCTCCAAGACCGCGAATCTGTGGCGATGTCGCAGATTGCGACCGATCTGGCGGACGCCTTGGTCGCAGTCGAGGACGAACGCTTCTACCAGCATGTTGGCGTGGATCCGGTGGGTATCCTGCGCGCGGCGGTCACAAACACGAATTCCAACGCAAGCACTCCTCAGGGCGCGTCAACGATCACCCAGCAGCTGATCCGAAACACCATCCTGATCGATGAGCGCACCGACATCACGCTGAAACGCAAAGTCCGCGAGGCTTTCCTCGCGCTTGAGATCGAGAAGAAGTTCAGCAAGCAGCAAGTGTTGGAGATGTATCTCAACACGGTCTACCTCGGCGAAGGCGCCTACGGCGCCCAGTCCGCCGCCCGGATCTATTTCTCGAAGAACGCGAGCGAATTGACTCTGGCTGAATCGGCGACTATCGCGGGATTGGCCCAGGCGCCAAGCGCCCTTGATCCCTACACAAACCCCAAGGGAGCGTTAGCCCGCCGAAATATCGTCCTTGAGCAAATGCTCGATAACAAGTACATCACTCAGGCCGAGTACGAGGCCGCCGTCGCGGTACCGCTCGTGCTCAAGCGGAACAACGAGCCTACTGAGGGAATCTACGCGGCGCCGTACTTCGTGTCCGAAGTCAAGAGGCAGCTCCAGCAGCAGTTCCCGCAATCGGTTGTCTTCGGAGGAGGGTTGACCGTCTACACAACCCTCGACACCCGTCTTCAGGGCTACGCCGAGCAGTCCGCACACGCCACGCTCAGCACGCCGCAGGATCCCGAAGTCGCGCTCGTGTCCATCGATCCTCAGAACGGCTACGTCAAGGCACTGGTTGGTGGCCGGGACTACAGCCAGAGCAAGTTCAACCTAGCCACACAGGCGCTCCGGCAGCCGGGTTCTTCGTTCAAGACATTTGTGCTCGTGACCGCGCTCGAGCAGGGGATGCCTCCGACCTTCGAAATCGACTCTTCATCCCCTGCCACCTTCGCGGTCACCCCCACAGAGTGGGTGGTGAACAACTCGGAAGGTGGAGGCTCGGGCATGATGTCACTTGCCAGCGCCACAGCCGGCTCCGTGAACACCGTGTTCGCTCGCGTCGCCATGGCGCTGGGGATCAAGAATGTGGCTGCAACCGCCAAGAAAATGGGGGTCACCACCCCCATTCCAGAGTACCCGGCCATCGCACTTGGGGCCGCCGGTGTCACCCCCCTTGAAATGGCTTCCGCGTATGGAACGTTAGCGACCGGCGGGATCCATTACGCACCGACGATGATCACGAAGGTGACGGATCGCACCGGAGCGACGGTCTTCGAAGCAAAGCCCACGGGCAATCGTGTGGTTACACCGGAGATCGCTAGGGCAACGACCGACCTCCTCAGCGGCGTCATTGACTACGGAACGGGCACCCGTGCCGATATCAATCGTCCTGCGGCGGGCAAAACCGGTACCAGTGAACAGAGTCGCGACGTGTGGTTCGTCGGCTACACGCCGCAACTGGTGACCTCGGTCTGGGTGGGATATCCCACCGAGCGCACGATCTACGTCAACGGCACTGTCGCGTACGGCGGGAGTGTCTCGGCACCGATCTGGGCGGCTTATATGAAGCTGGCCTTGGCGGATCAGCCGGTGCTCGATTTCCCGTCAGCTGGAACTCCAGCCTACGACGCATCGAAGTTCAACATACCTGTCACCGTGGGATCACTTACGCCCGACATGATCGAGTACGTGTGGTCGGATCTCCCGATCGGTACGATCATCAGTCAGAGGAACGTCAACGGCAAGATCATAGTCACCGTGTCAAGCGGCCCCCAGCCCACGATACCGAGCGTTCCAACCTCGGGCACCGGCGGGTCAGGCCCAACGACACCTACTCCCTAGGAGTGAGAGCGCGCTTCCGACCCGGAGATCCCTCGGGGGAGTTCGGGTCGGAAGTCCTGCTCGGCCTCGTCACCGGGATGCCATCAGCCGGTAACGGACTCGAGCCACGCCTTATCGGCCGCAAGAACATCGCGCGCGGCATCGAACTGAAGAGCGACGGCTTCATGTCCGGTGCCACCGGTGGTGATCCGGCGCGCGACGACCTTGTCGATGTCCACGGCTTCCAGGACAGCCGGTCCGAGCTCCGGCGCGTGCGCCGCGAACTCCTCGGTGGTAAGGCTTTGGAGAGTGCGACCCTGACGTTCGCATGCAAGAACGAGACGCCCGACGACCTCGTGGGCCTGACGGAACGGCATGCCCTTGCCGACGAGGTAGTCCGCCACATCCGTGGCTGCCATGAATCCGCCTTCGGATGCGGCGCGCATGCGGTCCTCGTTGACCCGCATGGTCGAAAGCATGCCAGCCATCACGCGGAGGGACGACGATACCGTGTCGATCGCATCGAATACCGGCTCCTTGTCCTCCTGCATGTCCTTGTTGTACGCCAGCGGCAGCCCCTTCAGTGTGATCATGAGCGACGTTAGATTGCCGATTACCCTGCCGGTCTTGCCGCGAACGAGCTCGGCGAAGTCCGGGTTCTTCTTCTGGGGCATGATGCTTGAACCCGTCGAGAACTCATCTGAGAGCGTGACGAAGCCGAACTCGTCGGTCGACCACAGAACGATCTCCTCGGCGAGCCTTGAGAGGTGCAGCTGGCACACCGAGCACGCATAGCAAAGGTCGAGGAGAAAGTCGCGATCCGACACCGCGTCCATGGAGTTCGCCGACACCTCGGCAAAGCCGAGTCTGGCGGCAACATACTCGCGATCCAGCGGGTATGTCGTCCCGGCGAGCGCGGCACTGCCGAGCGGCAGGACGTCGGCGGCTTCGCGGGCGTGACGCAGCCGCGTCAGATCGCGCGCGAACATCCACGAGTACGCGAGCATGTGGTGGGCGAACAGCACCGGCTGCGCCTTCTGCAGGTGGGTGTATCCCGGCATGACGGCGGTTGAGTTATCCTGCGCGACGCCAATGAGCACCTGCCGTAACTCGATCACGGCTTCAGCGAGTTCGGATGCCGCGCGTTTCGCGTACAGGCGCGTGTCGGTGGCAACCTGATCGTTGCGGCTGCGGCCGGTGTGAAGCCGTGCGCCTGCCGGGCCGATCCTCTCGGTCAGGACGCGCTCGATCGCCATGTGGACGTCCTCGTCGCCGAGAACCCACGCGAAGGTGCCCGCCTTGATCTCGCGGTAGATCGCCGAGAGGCCAGTTTCGATCGCATCGGCATCGGCCTCGGTGATCACGCCTTGCTTCGCCAGCATCCGGGCATGCGCGATCGAGCCGCGGATGTCCTCGGCCCACATGCGCTTGTCGACAGGCAGTGAGGCGCCGAACTCCTCGAGGAACTTGGCAGGGGATTTCTCGAACCGTCCGCCCCAGGGCGTCTTGGCGTCAGCCACGATCTTTAGACCTCCCCTTCCTTGCCGACTTTGCGGCGCTGGCGGGCCCAGACCTTCGTCGGCAACCCCCACAGCTCGATGAAACCGCGGGCCGCCTTGTGGTCAAAGGAGTCAGCGGCATCGTACGTGGCGAGATTGTAGTCATACAGGGAGTAAAGGCTGCGACGCCCGACGACCACGCAACTACCCTTGAAGAACCGCAGCCTGATATCGCCCGTGACAAGCTTCTGGGTGGTGTCAATGAAGCCATCAAGCGCCTCTTTGAGCGGAGAGAACCACAAGCCGTTGTAGACGAGTTCGGCCCATTTCTGCTCCACACCCAGCTTGTAGTGCAATACCTCACGCTCCAGACACAGGTCTTCAAGCGCCTTGTGAGCCTGGATCAGCGTCAAAGCGCCCGGGACTTCGTAGACCTCGCGACTCTTCACTCCGACGAGGCGGTTTTCGATCATGTCGATGCGACCGAAGCCATGTCGACCGGCGATGTCGTTCATCGCAATGATGATCTCGTGAAAACTCGCGGTCTTGCCGTCGATAGCGACCGGCAGGCCTTCCTCGAAGCTGATGATCACATACTCGGCCTCGCTGCACGCGTCGGCGCGGGCGTCGCTTGTCAGCGTGTAGATGTCCGCCGGCGGTTCGATCCACGGATCCTCAAGCTGCCCGCATTCGATGGCTCGGCCCCACAGATTGTCGTCGATCGAATATGGGCTGTCTTTCGTGGTCGGTACCGGAATCCCGCGCTCGGCCGCATAGACCATCTCTTCGTCACGCGTCCGAAGCTCCCAGTCACGGACCGGAGCGATCACACCCAAGTCCGGATCCAGCGCCGCGACTCCGACCTCGAAGCGCACCTGGTCGTTGCCTTTGCCGGTGCAGCCGTGCGCAATGAAACGCGCGCCGTGCTTATGAGCCTCCTCGACGAGGTGCTTCACAATGATCGGCCTGCTCATCGCCGAGAGCAACGGGTACTTGTTCTCGTAGAGCGCATTGGCACGCAGCGCCTTGGCGAGAAATTCCTCGACGTACTCCTCGCGAACGTCTTTGCACACGGACTCTACCGCGCCGATGGTAAGCGCCTTCTGGCGGACGAACTCGAGATCCTGACGCTCCTGTCCAACGTCTACGACAAGCGTGATGACGTCAAGGTCGTGATTCTCCTTGAGCCACTGAATGGCAACAGACGTATCAAGACCACCGGAGTACGCCAGAACTACTTTCTCCCGAGCCATGTGCGATTCCTTTCCGATAACGGTAACGACCCGTCTGCTCTAGACGGCGCCGCGAAACTTGTCGAGTGTGTCCACGAGCAGCCGTGCTTCGGCCTCGCCGACTGTGATCACCAGGATGGTGTCGTCGCCGGCGACGGAGCCGAGGATTCCGTCGATTTCGGCCGCATCAAGTGCCGCGGCAACACCGGAAGCGGTGCCCGTCGATGCCTTCACCAGCACAAGATTGCCGGTCTGCTTCACGTCAAGAACCAGGTCCGAGACCATCCTCTGCAGATGGAGATCCTCAGCAAGCACGTACACTCCCTCAGGAAGCTTCTTCAAAGACATCTCGGTGATGTCACGCGAAACCGTGGCCTGCGTGCACACGTAGCCTTGCTCCCTCAGCATATCCACCAGCGTGCGCTGCGTCTTCACGCGCTCTGCGCGGACGATGCGACGAATGGCGTCCTGTCGTTCGATTCTTTTTCTCATGTGTGCCATTCCCTTTGACGTCGTGCTGACCTTAGCCTAAGACGAGCGAGAGCAGAGCCTTCTGGGCATGCAGCCTGTTCTCAGCTTCATCGTAGACAACCGAGTATGCTGCATCGATCACTTCGTCGACGACCTCCTCGCCGCGATGTGCCGGCAGGCAGTGCATGAAGATCGCATCCGGCGCCTGTGCCATCAGCGCCTCGTCAACCCTGAACGGCTCGAATACGCCGAGACGGGCAAGGTGTTCGGCCTCCTGGCCCATGGATGCCCATGTGTCGGTCACAACCACATCCGCCCTCGCCACCGCGGTCGCGGGGTCGTTCCCCAGAGTGATCGTGGCGCCGGTGCGCTCGGCGATCGCCTTCGCCTGCTCCACGACGGCAACCGGAGGCTCGTAGCCCTCTGGAGTCGCAATGGCGACCGACATGCCCGCGAGCGCTCCGCCGAGAAGGTAGGTGTTCGCCATGTTGTTGCCGTCACCAACGTAGGCGAAGCGTACACCCTCGAGCCTGCCGAGATGCTCCCGGATGGTCATGAGGTCTGCAAGACCCTGGCAAGGATGGTGATCGTCTGTCAGGGCGTTGATTACGGGCACCGAGGCGTGCTCGGCGATCTCCTCGACCATCGCCTGAGAGAACGTCCTGATCACGATCGCATCGCAGTAGCGCTCAAGCACCTTGGTGGTGTCGCGCACGCTCTCGCCCCGCGAGAAGGCCCCGTCCGGACCGCTCATGACCACGGGATGGGCGCCCAGCCTCGCACAAGCGACCTCAAACGACACCCGCGTGCGCATCGAGGGCTTCTGGAAGATGAGCGCGACGGACTTGCCCACCAGCGGCATGGGCCGGGAACCTATCGCCCATGTGCGTTTCTGGGCATCGGCGGCATCGAGAATCCTGGCGAGGTCGGCGGGACTCAAGTCGCCGAGACTGAGTAGATCGCGTCCCCTGAGCGGCGTATCCATGTTAGACCGCCAATTCTGTGAGAATATCGGAAATGGTGGCAAGAAGTGTATCAATCTCCGGCTTTTTGCACACGAGTGGTGGCAAGAAACGCAACGTTTCAGGACCCGTATTGTTGAGCACTATGCCCCGGAGCAGAGCGATCCTAGCCACTTCCGCCGCGATCGGGGCGGATAGCGTCACTCCGACCATCAGGCCGCGGCCTCGGACGTCGGTGATCATGCCGGTCGATTCACCCAGCACCATAAGCTCGCGCTTCAGGTACTCGCCAGACTCCTCGGCATTCTCGCCGAGACGTTCGGACACCAGTGCAGAGACTGTCGCACGTCCCGCAGCGCATATCACGGGGCCTCCGCCGAACGTCGAACCGTGATCCCCGGGGACGAACGTATCGGCTACTCTCTCGATCGCCACGATGCCGCCGACGGGAAGGCCGTTGGCCATCGCCTTGGCGACGATCACGACATCGGGGCGGACGCCGAACGCCTGATGCGCGAATGCCGGGCCTGTGCGGAAGAAGCCGGTCTGGACCTCGTCGATTATCAGCAGGCAGCAGCGCTCGTCGCAGATCCTTCTGGCTGCCTCGAGATATTCCGCCGAAAGCGGCCACACCCCACCCTCGCCTTGAATAACTTCGAGCAGGATCGCGGCCACAGTCCCGTCGACTGCAGCCTCAAGCGCGGCGATATCGTTGGCAGGCACGTGGATGAAACCCTCCGGCATCGGCGCGAACGCTTCCTGCTTTGAGGGCTGCCCTGTCGCCGCCAACGCAGCCAACGTCCGCCCGTGGAACGAGCGTTCAAGGCTCACAACCTTGTATGCGCCGGGCTTGTTTGCTCCCGCCCAGCGGCGCGCAAGCTTTATCGCACCTTCAACCGCCTCGGTTCCCGAGTTCGCGAAAAACATCTTCATTCCGCCGCCCAAAAGGGCCACAACCTCGGCCGCCAGCTCTGCGCGGTGCTCGACGTAGAACAGGTTGCTCACGTGAACGAGCTTGGCCGCCTGCTCGGCCAGCGCCGATGTCACAGCAGGGTGCGCATGCCCTAGGTTCACGGCACCGATGCCCGCGATGAAGTCGAGGTACTCTCGCCCGGAATCGTCGTACAGGCGCATGCCTTCGCCGCGCACGAACATGACAGGCTTGCGCGCGTAGGTGTGCATCACAGCCGCTTGGTCGAGCTCCCTCGCGCTGTCGAACTTCTGCGTCATGCGCCCGCCTCCTCACCTTCCGCGATCATGGTGCCCACACCCTGATCGGTGTAGACCTCGAGCAGCAACGCATGCGGCACCGTGCCGTTCAGGATGTGAGCGCGTTTGACGCCACCCTTCAGCGCCGCCACGCAGGCTGCGACCTTGGGCACCATCCCACCGCCGAGCCGATCAGAGACCACCATCTCCTCGGCCTGTGAGGGCGTGAGCGCCGAGATCAGGGTGGAAGGATCGCTCACATCGGCGTACAGACCGTCGACATCAGTAAGGAAGATGACCTTCTCGGCGTGAAGCGCGGCGGCTAGTTCGCCTGCGACCAGGTCGGCGTTCACGTTGAAGCTGCCTCCATCATCCCCGGCTGCAACGGTCGCGACCACGGGGATGAAGCCGTCTTCGATGAGATTCTCGATGATGGTGGTGTCGATCTCGGTCACCTTGCCAACGCGGCCAAGCCTCTCGTCGATTCTGGTGGCGCGCACAAGGTTCCCGTCGTCACCCGAGACGCCCACGGCCAGCCGCCCATGCTGGTTGATCGCCGAGACAAGCTCGGGATTCACCTTGCCGACAAGAACCATCCTGACCAGTTCCATCGCCTCGTCGCTGGTCACGCGCAGCCCGTTACAGAACTCGACCGGCATGCTCAGGCGGTCCATGTAGGACGTTATCTCCGGCCCGCCCCCGTGCACAATGACGGGATTGATGCCGACGAGCTTCATCAAGACGATGTCGCTTGCCACGTCGTCGCGCAGCCCACGATCCGTCATGGCGGCCCCGCCATACTTGATGACGACCGTCCTTCCCCATGTGCGCTTGATCCACGGCAGCGCCTCGGTAAGCGTCGTCGCCTTCTCCAGCAGGCCTGTCATCACCCGTTCGGTTGCTGCACTCATGAGCGGTACTCCCCGTTGATCCTGACGTATTCGTAAGTGAGATCGCATGTCCACACGGTCGAGCGTTCTTCGCCGAGGTTTAAGTTGACCTCGATCTCCACCTCTGTTTGCGCAAGCGCGGCCTTCGCGGCCGTCTCGTCGAACGGCACGGCACCGCCGTCCTTGCACACCTCTATCCCCGCGAATCGAATGTCGAGCGCATCGGGGTCAAGTACGGCACCCGAGCGGCCTGCCGCAGCGGCGACACGGCCCCAGTTGGCGTCGCGACCGAAGATCGCCGTCTTGACCAGTGGCGAGTTCGCGATCGCGAATGCAGCCAGATCGGCGTCACTTGCAGTTGCGGCCCCGAGCACGGTCACGGTAATGAGTTTGGTTGCGCCTTCGCCGTCACGCGCGATCATCTTTGCGAGTTCATTCGCAACCTTCCTGATGGCCTCAGCGAGTGGCACGAACGCAGGGTGATCGCACCCGATAGCCTCCCCGCCAGCTTCGCCGGAAGCCATCAGGACGGCCATGTCGTTCGTGGACGTGTCTGAGTCGACCGTCACCTTGTTGAAAGTCGTCTTGACCGCCGCGCGAAGCGCCTCGTCGCAGGCCGCCGAGGTGAGCGGGGCGTCGGTCGTAAGCACCGCGAGCATCGTCGCCATGTTTGGCGCGATCATGCCGCTGCCTTTCGCCATGCCACCGACCGTATACGTGTGCCCCGACACGGCCACGGCGATGGCCGTCTGCTTCGCGAAAGTGTCGGTGGTCATGATCGCCGCAGCCGCCGAATCGCCATCGGCGGAACCGAGCATCTCGACCGATTCCGGAATTGCTGACAGGATGCGCTCCACAGGGAGAGGAACGCCGATGACTCCTGTCGACGCAACGACGATTTCCTCGGCGGCACACGAGAGCGCGTCGGCGAGTGCAGACGCTGTTGCACGTGCGTCGGCAAGCCCTTGCGCGCCGGTGCATGCGTTCGCATTGCCCGCGTTGATGATAACTGCTCGAGCCACACCCGAAGCCATGTGCTGCCGAGACACCAGCACGGGGGCTGCGGCTACCTTGTTCGTGGTGAATACGGCCGCAGTCGGGACGGGTTTCTCGGCGACGACCAAAGCGAGATCGCGCTTGCCGCCCGACTTGAGGCCGGCACTCACTCCGGATGCAAGAAAGCCGAGAGGGGCCAACACGCCGCCCTCTGCATAGGAAAAGCCGGTACTCTCAAACATGCTACCTCCGAAAAGAACAGCTGACGAACTAGCGCTTAGACCACGGGTGCAGGTCGCTCGAACCCCTCGGTCTCCGGGTACCCGAAGACGGCGTTTGCGCACTGGATGGCCTGACCGGCCGCGCCTTTGCCCAGGTTGTCGATTGCGCAGACTGCCACAAGTGTGTGTGTGCTCTCGTCCACGGCAACGCCGATCGAGGCGCGGTTGGTGCCGCGAACCTCGGCGGTTGATGGCATGCCGCCTGCATCGTGGACGTGCACGAATGGCTCCTTGTGGTAGCGCCCACGGTAGAGGTCGACCGCCTCTGACGTCGTGAAGTTCTCCTCGACTTCGAGGTAGACGGTCGAGAGCAACCCACGCGTCATGGGCACAAGATGCGGAACAAAGGTGAGAGATATCGGAGCCCCGGTGACCTCACTCAGCGTCTGGATGATCTCAGGCGTGTGCCGATGAGTCCCCACCTTATATGGCAGGACTGCCTCATTGGCCGAGACGAAGTGTGCAGCCGCGGTAGGCGTGCGGCCGGCTCCCGAAACGCCGGACTTTGCGTCGACCATGATCCGAGAACCGCCGAGGGCGATGCCCGACTCCAGTGCCGGAAGCGCCGCAAGCACGGTGGCAGTCGGATAGCAGCCCGGGCATGCCACAAGCCGCGCGCCTGCGAGCCGACTGCGATCGAGTTCCGGCAGACCGAACACGGCCTCGGCCAGCAGTTCCGGAGCGGTATGCAGCACCCCGTACCAAGCTTCGTACACCAGAGGGTCCTTCAGCCGGAAGTCGGCGGAAAGATCGATCACTGTGGTGCCTGCAGCAAGCAATGTCGGTACGAGAGCAAGCGCCGCCGTGTGCGGCACCGCGAGAAACGCCACATCGGCAACGGCTGCGATCATCTCGGCATCAGGAGCACTGAACACCACATCGGTCAGACCTGCGAGCGCCGGGTAGACGTTCGCAATCGGTTTCCGGGCATCGTTTGCAGAGGTCGCACATACGAGACGCATGCGCGGATGCCCTAAGACGAGGCGCACGGCCTCAATCCCCGAGTATCCCGCAGCGCCTACGACAGCAACGTTGAGCATGGGACTTTCACCGTCCAATCTGGTTGGTACGGCATAAGTATACACATTAACTGAATAGGATATCTACTTTATCCGCAAATAGTTCACAATAGGCACTCAGGCACGCAGTTCTCCACCCACCGCACTACAGACTTTGCGCACGAGGCGTTCGTGGTTTGCCGCCACTTCTTCTGCCGTCAGCGTCCTGTCTTGCGCGCGGTACACGAGTTCGAACGCCAGCGATTTCTTGCCCGGCTCCACGCCGGGGCCGCGATACACATCAAAAAGCCGAGCCGAGTAGAGTAGTTTTCCGCCCGCCGAGACGATGGATTTTTCGATCTTGCGTGCGGTCACGTCTTCGGGAACCACGATGGCTACATCGAGATCCACGCCCGGGTAGCGCGGCACTTCGCTGAAAGGCTTGACGTCTTGCGCCGATCGCAGGAGCGCTGCGAGGTTCAGTTCGAACGCCGTCACGGGTCCTTGCGTATCGAAAGAATCGAGGACGAGAGGATGGACCTCGCCGAGCCACCCGACGATCTCCCCTGCCATGACGACCTCTGCTGAACGTCCCGGCTGCAGGTGCGGCACCTCGGCAGCCCGCATCTCCACACGAGCCAGGCCGAGTTCGCGCAGAAGAGCCTCAATTACGCCTTTGCCGTCGAAGAACTCAAGGCCCACTGCCGGCTCATTCCATGCCGGCCGGTGCCATGCCCCCGCCAGCACTCCGGCTACAACACCGTGCTCCTTGGGCCGTTTGCGCCCAAGCGACGTGTGAAAGACAGTGCCCGTCTCATAGAGGTGCACGTCTTCAACTCCGCGACGCTGGTTGTAGGAGACCGCCCGCAACAGACCCGGAAGCAATGAACGTCGCAATACGGACTGCTCGGCCGACATCGGGTTGTGCAACTCAACCTGGACTTCGTCCTCGGCCAACGTCTCCCGCATGCGGGCCGGATCGGCGGGGTCGGCGAACGTGTACGTCATCGTCTCGTTGAGTCCCGAAGCCCGAAGCGTCGCGCCAACGCGCTCGCGCCAGCTCTGCTCGCGAGTCAGCGCACCGATTCGACCGCGACCTGCGGGAAGTGTGGCCTCGATGCGATCCATCCCGAAGACACGCAAGATCTCCTCGATCAGGTCGATTTCGCGCTCGAGATCGGGACGAAACGTCGGAACGTCCACGACGAGCGTGACCGCGTCCTCGAGAGCCTCTTCAGGCGCGGCGACAACACAGCCCAGGCGTCCAAGGATCGCGGCAGCCTCCTGTGCGGCGATCTCGGCGCCAAGGATGCCGTTCACCTGCGACATGCGAAGCGATATGCGGCGCGGGACCGCCGGCAGCGGATACTCGTCGACCACACCCGGCGCGACGGTGCCGCCGGCATATTCGGCCATGAGGGCAGCGGCCCGATCGAGCGCCTCGATACAGCCGGCGCGGTCCACTCCCCGCTCGAACCGCATCGACGCCTCGGACACGAGTCCCAGCTGACGGCTTGTCCGGGATATGGATGCCGGGGCAAACGATGCGCTCTCAAGGAGCACGTCTACCGTGCCGGCGTTGACCTCGGTGGCCTCTCCGCCCATGACCCCGGCGAGGGCGATCGGCCCCGAAGGATCGGTTATCAGAAGCGAATCGGCGGTGAGCCTGCGCTCAACCCCGTCCAGCGTCTTGAGAGTCTCGCCGTCTTGTGCTCGACGAACGCCGATACGGATCCGTCCATCGGCGTCACGAGCGAGCAGCCCCGCATCAAACGCATGAAGGGGATGGCCGAGCTCGAACATGACGTAGTTCGTGATATCGACGATATTGGAGATCGGGCGGGCCCCCGCCGCAACAACACGTTCGACAAGCCACTCCGGTGAGGAGCCTATTCTGACTCCGCGAATCAGGCGGGCCGCATACCGCGGGCACAACTCGGCGTCCTCGATGGCCACCGCGACACTCTCGGCGATCGGTTCACCGGACTCGGCGGGTTTGGACGGGAGAATTCGCACCCCATGGTCCAAGACTGCCCCGACCTCGCGTGCGACCCCGGCCACCGACAGGCAATCGGGTCTGTTCGGAGTGATTTCCAACTCGAGGACATCGTCCGAAAGCCCCCTGTAGGCGGCAAACGATTGCCCGACCGGTGCCTCGGCCGGCAGAATCAGCAGCCCGTCATGGGCGCCACCGAGTCCCAACTCATCCGCCGAGCAGTTCATGCCGTTGCTCGCAACACCCCGTAGCTTCGACTTCTTGATCGTCAGACCATTAGGCAGCGTGGCGCCTACAAGTGCGACGGGAACCTTGTCGCCTGCCTCGAAATTCTGCGCACCGCACACGATTGTCAGCGGTTCGGCATCTCCAACATCGATCGTTGTCACCCAGAGCCGATCGGCCTCCGGATGACGTTCCTTCGCCAGAATCCGGCCCACGACGACGCCCTTAAGCGCGGCGCCGGTGTGGTGCACGGCCTCCACGGCCGTTCCGGTCAGATCGAGCCGGTCGACGAACTCCTTGATGTCGATCGGCACATCGACAAGCTCTCTGAGCCATTTCAACGAAACGAGCATGTCCGTTTCAGTCCTTTCGCGTCTTTGTACGTAGAGGTTAGAACTGGCGCAGAAAGCGCATGTCGCCTTCCAGCAGCAAGCGCAGGTCCGGAATGTTGTACTTGAGTGCCGCGATACGCTCGACACCCATGCCGAAAGCAAACCCGGTGTAGACCTCCGGGTCGATGCCCACATACGCAAAGACGTTCGGGTCGACCATGCCGCACCCGAGAATCTCAAGCCAGCCGGTTCCTTTGCAGAAACGGCACCCCGCGCCTTCACAGATTCCGCATGAGACGTCCACCTCGGCCGAAGGCTCGGTGAACGGGAAGAAGTGCGGGCGAAAACGCGTGCGCCTGTCCGGGCCGAAGATCGCCTTGCAGATGTGGTCAAGCGTGCCCTTGAGATCGCCAAATGTGATGCCCTTGTCCACCACGAGGCCCTCAATCTGATTGAATTGCGGCAGGTGACTGGGGTCTGCAATGTCTCGGCGATACACCCGTCCCGGCGCGAGAATATAGATCGGGGGCTCTTGGCTTTCCATGACACGAACCTGCACCGGGCTGGTCTGCGTGCGCAGCAGTACGTCGCTCTCGCTCTCAACTGCGGCCTTATCGCCCGACAGGTCGCGCACATAGAACGTGTCCTGCAGGCTGCGAGCCGGGTGGTCGGGCGGCGTGTTGAGTGCGGTGAAGTTGTAGTAGTCGAGTTCGACTTCGGGGCCTTCGGCAATCTTGTAGCCCAGCCCGAGGAGCACATCGATCACCTCGGCGGTGATCTGCTCGATCAAGTGACGGCTGCCGATGGGTCTCCCCCGCCCGGGAAGTGTCACGTCGACTGCGCCTGCAAGAATGCGGGCTTCGAGTTGAGCTGCGGAAAGATCGGCGTGCCGAGCCTCAATCGCACCCTCCAGCGCCACGCGTACTTCATTGGCGACCTTGCCCGCAAGCGGGCGCTCCTCCAAAGGCAGCGTCCCCAGTCCGCGAAGGACGGCCGTGAGCGATCCCTTTTTGCCGAGGAGTTCGACCCGCGTGGCGTCGAGCGTTTCGAGATCGGCGGCGGCCGAGGCGGCCGAGACCCCTTCTTCCTTGAGGCGCATCAAATCGTCGGTGATGCCCATATCGCGTTTCGCACCTTTCGCTCTCGTGGTCCCGTGCAAAATGTAGCGGGAGTCCCGTCTTCCCGTCGTTGAGCGTTCCTACGCCCAAGGACGAGGGACGAGACCCCCGCGGTACCACCTCGGTTGACCGCCGCCGAAGCAACGAGTCCTCTCCGGCAACGCATACTCGCGCTGCAGCATCCACGGGCCTCTCACCCATGCGATCCGATATCGGAGATTCCGGCTTTCCTACTGCGCACACAGGTGTGCTGTTCAGATCGCGGCTGTTGGAGTGAACCGTTGCGCGCCGTCCGTGGGGCCCTTCCAGTCAAGAGGCCGTTCCCTGGTCGTACGACTCAATAAGCGCAGCGCCGTCTCCGTCATTGCCGTCACTATTCTCGATGTGGTGTCATCCTAGCGTACACGTGCCCTTTGCCGCCAGCTTTGTATCCACGCACCTACCGGTATCACGGCCACGACACGACCACTGACGGCCCAACCCGGCGAACTGGCCCGATCCGCAATGGGATTTGCATCCCCTTTCGTCTGAACGGTTCCATCCGGCGAAACACACACTACGCGATGCAGGAACCGCGGCTGACCCGCCAACTCAATAAGCGCGATGTCGCCATTCAGCACAGGGGCGTGGCGGTAAACGATCGCGATATCGCCCGGCACCAGCGCCGGACTCATCGATGCGCCACTTGCCCGCACCGGAAGCCACACGCAGAGAGCCAGCCAGACAAGCAGACCGACAAGCGCGATGCCCGCAGCCGATGCAAGATTGCCCTGAAGTCTCTGCTGCATCAGTGCGCCTGTTCGGCGTCCACGTACAGCGAGAGCTTCACATAGTCTTCAGCCAACGAATTCGTGGCCGACGCCGGAAGGCCGATCTCGAAGACGTATTCGCAGCTGGCGCCCGGCGACAGGCGCAGAGCAGTCGTGCTCATCGCAGAAAGCGGCCCGGAATAGAGCTGCGTCCCCGCGCACGACACCTGCGCCGTCAGAGCAGCATAGAACTCCGTGATTCCCGCCTTCTTCGACGCTGTCACTATGACGTCACACGGCAGCGAGCCGTCGTTGTAGATCGACATCGTCCGCGCCACGGTCGCCCCCGGCGCCAGCGCGTCGATCGCGAGCGGCGTTGCAGTAGGCAGTGTCGAGATCGCCACCGAGCCGGCACGTATCACGCTATCGGGCACCTGGACCTGTGTCGTGAAGTAGGCTCCCGCCGAACCGATCGCAAGGGCCGAGATCGCGCCCAATGCCGTCAACAGTATCTTTCTTAGCATGGTTCCTCCTCGAAGAGGTGTGCCGCCGAGGGGAAACGGCGTGGATAGTGTTTGTGGCCGGCTGGCGCCAAGCCGCCCACGCCCACTGTCCGACAACAGCCTTTCGGAAGGTTTACCGAAAGCCTTGCGCGCTGATGACTCGCCCGAAGAAACGCCGATGACCCCCTCGCTGAGGGGGTCATCGGAATTGCGTCTCTATGCTCTGGCGAAAGCCTAGGCTGCGTGCGCCTGCTTGGCCAACTCCACCAGCTTGGCAAACGAAGCCGCATCCGTGATCGCCATGTCCGAGAGGACCTTGCGGTCAAGAGTGATCGCGGCCTTCTTGAGCCCGTTCATGAACACCGAGTACGACAGCCCGTTGATGCGGGCCGCGGCATTGATGCGGGTGATCCACAGGCGCCGGATCTCACGCTTCTTGTTGCGGCGGTCACGATAGGCGTATTGCATTGAGTGCTGAGTCTGCTCTTTGGCAGCGCGGTAACTGCGACTCTTGTTTCCGTAGTAACCCTGTGCGCGGCCAAGAACTGTGCGGCGCTTCTTCTTGGCCGTCATTGAGCGTTTTACGCGTGGCATCGGTAGATCACTCCTCGAGTCTTCAAAGAATAAGAAAGAACTGTGGGCAGGGAGGCGACTAGCCTATCCCGAGGCCCTTCTTGATCACGTTCGTGTCGGCCTGCGAGACGATGGTCTCCTGACGGAAGCCACGCTTGCGCTTGGGCGACTTCTTCTCGAGGATGTGGCTCTTGAATGCCTTGCCCCGAACGATCTTCCCGGTACCGGTCACCCGGAACCGCTTGGCGGTCCCTTTGTGGGTCTTCATTTTCGGCATGTCTGCCCTTCCTCCTAATTCTCGTCAGCCGGAGACGAATCGTCCCCTGCGTCGATATCGGTGTCGGTCGCGCCTTCCTTGCCTTCCTTTTTCCGAGCCGGAGTAAGGAGCATGTGCATGTTGCGCCCCTCCAGCTT
The DNA here is from genome assembly GCA_013336165.1 of Coriobacteriia bacterium. NCBI lineage: Bacteria > Bacillati > Actinomycetota > Coriobacteriia > Coriobacteriia bacterium. The sequence goes on along the minus strand of JAAXUF010000017.1, from coordinate 8,918 downwards.
GGGGGAAGTTTCCACAATGGCCGTCTCGCCGAGATCGGCTGCGAGTTTCTCAAGAATGTTAAGACCGAGTTCGGGATGCGACATCTCTCGACCACGGAACATGATCGTGATCTTGACCTTGGCGCCCGAATCCAGGAATCGCACCACGTGCTTCTTCTTGGTCTCGTAGTCGTGCTTGTCAATCTTGGGGCGAAACTTGATTTCCTTGATCTCGATCTTTGTCTGGTGCTTTCGTGCGAGCTTCTCCTTCTGGATCTGCTCGTACTTAAACTTGCCGTAGTCCATGATGCGGCAGACCGGGGGATCGGCCAGCGGCGCGATCTCGACGAGGTCCAGGTCCTGATCCTCGGCGATGCGCTGAGCGTCCTGCATAGCGAAGATGCCAAGCTGACTGCCATCGACGCCGATGAGACGGCATCGCGGCACACGGATGCGTTCGTTGATCCTTGGTTCCGTGCTGCTGCTGCTGATAGGCAGCTCACCTCCGTGTGTCCGGTCCCTGCTAGGGCCTACGTTGATCACAAAACAAAACTCCCGTCGCCCTTGGCAAGGCTGACGGGAGATGCAGCCCGAGGATTCGCCCGGTGTACGGGCCCTCGGATATGGATCGCATCGACCAGACAGCTGCACGTGGCGCCGAAAGGTGGGAACCGCAGGGCCTCAAAGACCCCGAATTCCACTTGTAAGCGGTATTCGTTATTCAGTTAGCGTCGGAAGTATACCCGCGCTACGGCTTCTCGGCAAGAACCATCTCTGCGAACGCCGAGACGCCCATGGCGCCGGTGTCCCCGTGCGTACGCTCGCGCACGGATACGGTATCCGTCTCGACTTCCTTGTCGCCGATCACCAGCATGTAGGGAACCTTCTGCTGCTGTGCCTTCGCGATCTTGACGCGCATCGGCTCGTTTGCCGAGTAGACCTCGGTGCGCAGGCCTAACGTGCGCAGGCGCTTGGAGACGGACTCCGTGTGTTCCAGATGGCGATCCGAAATCGGGATGAGTACCGCCTGGATAGGCGCAAGCCACGTCGGGAACGCCCCGGCGTAGTGCTCGATCAGGATGCCGAAGAAGCGCTCCATGCTGCCCAGGATCGTGCGGTGCAGCATGAACGGCGTCGCCTCGGTGTTCTCGGCGGTGCGGTACGTGAGGCCAAATCTGGCCGGGAAGTTGAAATCGACCTGGATCGTTGAGCACTGCCACGTACGACCGATCGCATCTTTGAGCTTGATGTCGATCTTGGGGCCGTAAAACGCCCCGTCGCCCTCGTTGATCTCGAAGTCGATACCACGCTCCTTGAGCGTTTCGATGAGCGCATCCGTCGCAATCGCCCAGTCCGCATCCTCACCGATCGACTTCTCGGGGCGCGTGGAGACCTCCGCCGAGTACTCGAAACCGAAGACGCCCATGACGTAGTCGACGAAGTCGAGCATGCCGATGACCTCGTCGTGGACTTGCTCGGCCGTGCAGAAGATGTGGGCGTCGTCCTGAGTGAAGCCACGAGCACGCATGAGGCCGTGTACGACACCGGAAAGCTCATGACGGTACACGGTGCCAAACTCGCTGATGCGCATCGGCAGATCGCGGTAGCTGCGCACATCGTTTGCGAAGATCAGGACGTGGCCGGGGCAGTTCATGGGCTTGACCGCATACTCGTTGGTCTTGCCCTCCCCTTCGTCGATGTTGAAGAAGTACATGTTCTCGCCGTAGAAGTCGTAGTGCCCACTGATCTTCCACACGTCGGTCTTGTAGATATGTGGCGTGATGGCCTCTTCGTAGCCGCGCTCGTAGAGCACACCGCGCAGCCACTCCTGCATGAGCCGCAGCACGCGCGCACCCTTGGGGTGGTAGATCGGCAGGCCCGCGCCCGCGACCTCGTGGAAGCTGAAGAGATCGAGTTCCTTGCCCAACTTGCGGTGGTCGCGCTTCTCGGCCTCCTCGATGCGGGTGAGGTAGGCCTCCAGGTCCTTCTGCGTGAACCATGCGGTGCCGTAGATGCGCTGAAGCATCGGACGCTTCGAGTCGCCGCGCCAGTAGGCCCCGGCGATCTTGGTCAGCTTGAACGCACCGATGAAACCGGTGTTGGGCAGATGCGGTCCGCGACACAGGTCGGTGAAGTTGCCTTGGCGGTAGATCGAGATCGTCTCGCCCTCAGGAAGCTCGGAGATGAGCTCGCGCTTGAGGTCCTGCTGTTCGAACTCGTCCCACGCCTCGAGCCTGTCAAGCTCGGTGCGCTTGAACGGCAACTCCTCGGCGACTATCTGGCTCATGCGCTCCTCGATCGCCGTCAGGTCTTCCGGCGTGAACGGGCGGCCGATCTCGAAGTCGTAGTAGAAACCGTCCTCAATCGCGGGGCCGATACCGAACTGCGCCATCGGAAAGAGGTCCTTGACCGCCTCGGCCATCACGTGCGCAGCCGAGTGGCGCAGAATGTGGAGTGCTTCGGGGCTCTTACTCGTGATGATCTCCACAGAGTCGCCTTCGCCGAGAACCTCGCCGACGTCCACGAGCTTGCCGTTGACCTTGCCTGCAAGAGCGGAGGCTGCCAAACGCGGGCCGATCGTCTCCGCGAGTCCGAAAACCGTCGACCCTTCGGGGATTACCTTCAGAGTGCCGTCCGGAAGCCCTACGGTGATATCTGGCATTGCTGTCTCGCTCTCCTCTTATGAAGCTGCCCCGCATCGGATACGGGGCAGCGCGATGCGTACTGCTCGAGCCTCTCCGAACTGCGCCCTATTGCTTAGTAGCACAGTAGGGGCAGACATTCCATTCCAACTCGAGCGCATGACCGCAGCTGGTGCAGGGCTTGCGAAGTGTAGCCATGCACTTGGGGCACACGATGTAGTCTTCCTGAACGAAACTCTGACATCTGGAACACGTCTGGTGGTCGCGCCGCAACTCCGTCTCGCGTGCCAAGATCTCCAGCTCGCGCTCGCGGGTGTCCTCAAGAGTCTCAGGCGGGCGAACCACGATATAGAACACAAGGGCGATCGGGAAGAACACGATCGAAACGGCGATCACGAGCGCCCAGAACCAGCCCATGGCGCCTCGGCGGTTAGCGTCGCGAAACGTCCAGAATATGGTCGCCGCATAGAGGACTATCGCGAAGAGTGCGATAAGCTGTTCGGCCAGCTTGAAAGCGGGGCTCGTGAGGATCGGTGCAAGCAATTCAGTCATCAATGTCCCTTTCAGACAACTCGCGTCCGTCCCTGGCACGCAAGCGAGATTCTAACAGAAGGTCGCATGACGGCGCAGATCAGCGGCTGAGTGTTGTCGAATCGTCGAGCAGCAACCCGCGCGCTTCACCGGCGGTCGTGATGCTTCCCGTCACGAGGAGGCCTTCCGGCGTGAGGGAAATCAAGGCGGCCAGCGCCTGGGCCACGCTTGAGAACACGCCTTCGGGCGCCTCCCCCGTTACTCGCTCGACCAATTCGGCCAGCGCATCGGCGGACATCGCTCGAGGGGATCGCGACTGCGTGACGACGATGCGGGAGGCCACCGGCGCGAGCGCGCGAACGATGCCCTCGGCGTCCTTGTCGGCGAGGATGCCGAGAAGGACGGCCGGCCGCGCATCGGGGAACGCCTCGCGAACGGCGTCGGCGAGAACGGATGCGGCCTGCGGGTTGTGCGAGCCGTCGACGACGATGGGCGGGTTCTCGCGGACCAGCTCGAAGCGGCCGGGGATCGCCAGCCTGCCGAGGGCTTCCCGCGCGCGATCGGCCGATAGCGCGCGCCCAAGCGCGGCCTCGGCGGCTCCGACAGCCACGGCGATGTTGGCGGCTTGGTAGCTCGCACCGCGCAGCGCCAAGGCGCCGTACGCGCCGTGGACGCCAGTGACATCCACCACGACGCTGCCGCCCGGGCGGTCAGGACGCGCGGCGAGCCGGTAGCGCACGGTGAGCGTCTCGGACACCGGCGTGGGCTCACCCACCGCGCGCACCGCCCGTGCGTGCGTGTCCACGCTCTCGGCGCGCTCTAGGAAGATCGCATCCAGGCCGACGACACCGGGGCCCAGCACGGGGCTCGACGCGGGCCTGATGATCGCGGCCTTCTCGGCGGCGATGGCTTCGAGCGTATCGCCGAGGATTGCGGTGTGATCGAGACCGACACCGGTGATGACGGCCACGCTGGGAGACGCGACGCTCGTGGCGTCCCAGCGCCCGCCCATCCCCACTTCGAGCACCGCGAAGTCGACCGAGCGCTCGCGGAAGAGCCACAGCGCGCCGGCGGTCAGGAGCTCGAACTGCGTGAAGCCGGCCGCAGTTCCGATAACACCTTCGCCGCGCAGGCGCTCCGCGGCGCGGACGGCGGCCTCGATCGCGAGCGCGAAATCGGCATCGGAAACCACCGCGCCGTCGATCTCGATGCGGTCGGGGTTGCGCTGAAGCTCAGGGCTCGTGTAGAGCCCGACCCGGAAGCCCTCGGCGCGAAGCAGCGCTGCGGTGATCCGCGACGTCGACGTCTTGCCGTTGGTGCCCGTGATCTGCACGGAGGCGAAGCTGTCTTGCGGCCTGCCAAGCTCGTCGACCAGCTCCGTAACGCCTTCAAGCGACGGATTCACGCCGAAGATGGCGGCCCCTTTGAGCGCCGCCTGCACTTCGTCGTACGTCATCTCGCCGAGCCTTTCAGCATCTCTTAAGCCAACTCGGCGAGCTGGGCTTCGAGGAGCATCAGCGCATCGGTCAACTCGGCCGCACGGGCGCGGTCCTTCTCAACGATCTCCGGCGCGGCTTTCGCAAGGAATCCTTCATTCGAAAGCTTGCCCTCGAGCCGTTTGAGCTCTGTGGCTGCCTTATCGCGGTCGCGTCCGAGGCGCGCGGCCTCAGCTTCGAAGTCCACAAGGCCCTCCAGCGGAATGTAGATCTCCATCCCGCTCGCAATCACCGTCGCCGAGTGCGCGGGCTTCGCAACATCCACCCCTGCCGAGAACGACGCGACGCCTGCAAGTGATGCCATCCCGCCGAACTCGCTCTCGACCCACTGGTTCTCGGCGTCCCCGGTCGTCCTGATCGCGATCGTGAGACCCTGCTTGGGTGGGATCGTGTAGCGCGCGCGCACTGCGCGCACACCTACGATCACCTCGATGAGGCGGCTGATCGAGCGCTCAGCGCCTTCGTCGGCGAATCGCGAGAGCGCATTGGCGTTGGGCCACGCGGCGATCATGAGCGAATCGGCGCGGTCGGCATCCGGCAGAGGCAGCGTGCGCCAGATCTCGTCGGTCACAAACGGCATCATCGGGTGCAGCAGGCGTAGTGCCTGATCGAGCACAAAGACCAGCACACGCTGCACAGCCAACCGGTGCTCTCCGCCAGCCGCAAGACGCGACTTGGAAAGCTCGATGTACCAATCGCAGAACTCGTTCCAGAAGAAGTCGTAGAGCGCACGGGCGGTCTCGCCGAACTCGTAGGTGTCGAGGCCCTCATCGACGCGGGCGGAGAGATCCGCGAGGCGCGAGAGGATCCAGCGGTCGGCGACCTTCTCGGCGACTGGAGGGCCGGGAATGTAGCCCTCAAGGTTCATCGACACGAAACGGCTGGCGTTCCAGATCTTGTTGGCGAAGTTGCGACTCGATATGAGCTTCTCCTCGGCGAACTTGATGTCCTGACTACCGGTGAGCTGGAGCATCAGGCCGAAACGCATGCCGTCGGCGCCGTAATGCTCCATGAGATCGAGCGGATCGACGCCGGTGCCCAGCGACTTGCTCATGCGCTTGCCCTCGGCGTTGAAGACCGTCGGGTGGATGATGACGTCGGCGAAAGGAATGTCACCAGGAAACGACAGCCCGCTCATCACCATGCGCGCGACCCAGAGGAACAGGATGTCGCGAGCGGTTGAGAGCACATTGGTCGGGTAGAAGTAGCCGAGCTCGGGCGTCTCTTCGGGCCAGCCGAGCGTGGCAAACGGCCACAGTTGAGACGAGAACCACGTGTCGAGCACGTCTTCGTCCTGGCGAACCGGTGCGCCGCACACCGGGCAGGTGGCCAGGTCGTCCATCGAAGCGACCGTCTCGCCGCACGCGTCGCAGTAGAACACCGGAATGCGGTGACCCCACCAGAGCTGGCGCGAAATGCACCAGTCGCGGATGTTCTCCATCCAGTGGTAATAGACGTTCTCCCAGCGCTTGGGATGGTAGGTGACGGAGCCATCGCGCACGACTTCAATGGCCGGCGCCGCAAGAGGTTTCATGTCGACGAACCACTGGTCGGAGAGCCACGGCTCCACCACGGTGTGACAGCGGTAGCAGTGCCCGACGGAGTGCATGTGCTCGTCGATCTTCACGAGCAGCCCCTGCGCCTCGAGGTCGTCCAGCACCCGCTTGCGCGCCTCGTAGCGATCGAGCCCCGCGTAGGCGCCGCCCTCGGCCGCGATGGTCGCGTCGGCGTTCATGATGTTGATCTTGGCGACTCCGTGCCGCTCGCCGATCTCGAAGTCGTTGGGGTCGTGAGCGGGCGTGACCTTGACCGCACCCGTCCCGAACGCCGGGTCGACGTAGGCGTCCGCCACAATCGGGATCTCGCGCCCGACAAGCGGGAGCACCACAGTCGCGCCGATGAGATCGCGGTAGCGCTCGTCATCCGGGTTCACGGCCACGCACGTGTCACCGAGCATCGTCTCCGGGCGCGTGGTCGCAACCACTATGTGGTCTCGGCTTCCCACGGGCTCCTTCAGTGGATAGCGAATGAACCACAGGCTCCCGTCGACATCCTCATGTTCGACCTCGATGTCGGACAGCGCAGTTGAACAGCGTGGGCACCAGTTGATGATGCGCTTGCCGCGATAGACAAGCCCTGCCTCGAACCAGTCCACGAAGACCCTGCGCACCGCGATCGCATAACCCGGATCCATCGTGAAGCGTTCGTTGTCGTAGTCGCACGAGCACCCCATCGCCTTGAGCTGGCCGATGATGGTCGACCCGTGCTCGCGGCGCCAGTCCCAACACGCTTCGATGAACGCCTCACGGCCCACGTCATGGCGTGACCTGCCCTCGGCCGCGAGCTTCTGCTCCACCTTGTTCTGTGTCGCGATGCCCGCGTGGTCCGTGCCGACGACCCACAGCGTCGGCCGGCCCGTCATGCGCTGACGCCGCACGACGACGTCTTGGATTGTGTTGTTGAGCGCATGGCCCATGTGCAACGAGCCGGTTACGTTGGGCGGCGGGATGACGACCGAGTACGGCGCTACCCCCGGAACGATCTTCGCCGAGAAGTAGCCACCCTTCTGCCATGAGGCGAAGATTGCGGCTTCAACGGCCTTGGGATCGTATGCCTTGGGGAGTTCGGTCATCGTGTGAGCATCCTTGTCGTGTCGCGGCGCCAAAGTGTGCTCACGATTGTAGGCGATGACGCACGGAAGCGCATGCGGCGCTAGCTGCCCATCAACTTCGCAAGGTCGGCGCCCCATTGCCTCGCCCGTTCCAGCTCACCTTTGCGCAAAGGCCCGTAGCCTCCCTCAACGATGAAGCGCTCGGCCTTGCTGATCGGAAAGTACCCCGCCCGTTCCAGGCCGCGGGAAATCGTCGGCGCCGAACCGCGAGGCGACCACCAGATGCGCGTTTCAAACGCGGCGGAACGGCCGCTGCCCTCGGGCAGCGCATCGAGCCACGACCGCATCGACGGGTGTGACAGATCAGGAGCCTTGGGCGCTTTGCCCGGGTTGACCCGCAGGTTCTCGCGCATCTGCTCAGTCGGTAGACTGAAACCGAGCACGGGCGCTCCGGCCACTATCAGGTCCGCATCGCCCACCGCCGATCCGAACGCCTCGGTAGTCGAGAGGGCGCGCGTGCCGTTGCCCAGACCTTCCGCGATGGCTTGAGCTATGGCAGCAGTGTTCCCCCACAGCGATTCGTATACGACTATGGCTTGCATTCTCTCTCCCCTCCCTATCGGTTTGCACAGGTGATACCCATCGTAGTCGCCGATGCATCAGAAATCGATAAGCGGGTATTGACCCTGACGTAGCGTAAGGGTTTACGCTGCTGCATGGAGGCGAATGCGATGGCGTACACAGTTGGCGAAGTGGCGAAGCTTGCACACGTGAGCGTGCGAACACTGCACCATTATGACGAACTCGGACTTCTTGTTCCGTCGGAACGCTCTGAAGCCGGCTACCGGCTCTACTCGCTCGAGGATCTGGAGAAGCTCCAGCAGGTCATGTTCTACAAAGAACTTGGATTCGGACTTGAAGAGATCGGAGCCCTCATGGCCGATCCCACGTTCGATCGCCGAGAGGCCCTTATGACCCAACGCATTCTGGTTGCCGAGCAAGCGCTCAGGCTGGAGGCTCTGGTCGGCCTTATCGACAAGACAATCGCGTCTTTGGAAGGTGGCATCAAGATGACGAAGGAAGATATGTTCGAGGTGTTCGGCGACTTCGATCCGTCCGAGTACGAGGACGAGGTCAAGGACCGCTGGGGCGAAACCGACGCGTACAGGGAATCGGCCCGCAGGGCGAAGCGCTACACGAAGGAGGACTGGAAGCGCTTCAAGGAAGAGAGCGAGGACATCAACAACGCGATCGCGGCGTTGATGGACGCAGGCGTCGAACCCGATGATGTAAGAGCAATGGATGCCGTAGAGCGCCATCGGCTTCAGATAGACCGCTGGTTTTACCCATGCTCCCGGGAAATGCACGCACAGCTCGGCAAGATGTACATCGCCGGCCCGCGCTTCACGGCGACGTACGAGAAGATCCGGCCGGGCATGGCGCACTACGTCTGCGACGCGACCACCGCAAATGCGGCTCGCAAACAAGCATGAGCCCACCACCGATTCAAGAATGAAGGGCGATCCGCATCGGTGGACCGCGCCCCTAAAGTTGGACCCGGAATGAAAGTTCCGGGTCCAACTCTCTTTTTGGGGGTGATGTCATGAAATGGGATGATGCAACAAAGACGGAGGCAGCGGAGCTCTTCTACGCAGGCTA